>NZ_AKZL01000041.1:0-41873 GCF_000282755.1 Shewanella sp. POL2 | reverse complement strand
ATCGCCTTGGCCGCCATGATGGCGGTTGCTAATGGTTTAAGTGCCTTGGCGCCCAGCTTGAATTGGTTAGTGTTTTTCCGCTTTTTAAGTGGCTTGCCCCATGGTGCATATTTTGGTGTCGCTATGTTACTGGCGGCTTCCTTAGTGCCGCCAGAGATGAAGGCTCGAGCGGTTTCTCGGGTGATTATCGGCTTAACCTTAGCCACTATCGTTGGCGTGCCCTTTGCGACTTGGATGGGGCAAACCGTCGGTTGGCGCTCAGGTATCGGCATAGTGGCGATTATTGCCGCCGTTACCGCCGTGATGCTGTATTTTCTCGCGCCGAATGTCGCCGTACCGCAAAATGCCAGCCCTAAAAAAGAGCTGCAAACCCTTAAGAACCGTGAAGTTTGGCTCACGCTCGGCATTGCGGCTATCGGTTTTGGCGGGATTTTCTGTGTGTATACCTATCTGGCCGAGACACTGATCCAAGTCACCCAAGTCGAGCCCTTTAAAATCCCGGTGATGATGGCGGTCTTTGGGATTGGTGCCACCTTAGGCACTTTAGTCTGTGGCTGGGCGGCGGATAAGTCGGCGCTGGCGGCGGCATTTTGGTCGCTGGTGTTAAGCACCTTAGT
This sequence comes from Shewanella sp. POL2, assembly GCF_000282755.1. NCBI lineage: Bacteria > Pseudomonadati > Pseudomonadota > Gammaproteobacteria > Alteromonadales > Shewanellaceae > Shewanella > Shewanella sp. POL2. The sequence goes on along the minus strand of NZ_AKZL01000041.1, from coordinate 41,256 downwards.
GTTGGCGTTGTATCCAAGTTTGACGGGATCTTATTGGGCATTAATGCCAATTGTATTCTTTGTGGGTTCGGGGATTGGTCTGGCAACCATAGTGCAGGCGCGATTAATGGATGTGGCCCCCGATGGGCAAGCCATGACGGGCGCTTTAGTACAATGTGCCTTTAACCTTGCTAATGCCATTGGCCCTTGGGTTGGCAGCTTAGTGATCTTATCTGGCCAAGGTATTGCCGCGACTGGCTATGCCGCAGCACTTTTATCCCTCGGCGGTTTAGTCATGTGGTGGTTAACCCACAGAGAGAGCCGCCGCGCTGACAATCTTTGTACTGCAAACTGCATTGATTAAGCTGACCATGACGGCGCAGCTCTATATCTGCGCCGCCTATCGGTTAACTCTTAACTTCTTTGAATGGTGATATCGGCGATATAACCGTGCTCAGTAGCGAGTAGCGCTTGTTTTAGCATGCCTGCGGCCTCATCGGCGGACATAAAGCTTGAGGTATCTAGACTCTTACCACTGCTTGGCCAAAAGCCGGTATCCATACCGCCGGGATAAACTGCTATCAACTTCATCGGACTTTGCTTGAGCTCCAAACGTACCGATTCGATAAAGCCCCGCACCGCCCACTTGGCGGCGCAGTAGGTCGATTCACCCGCTTTGGCGGCGAGGGCGGCGGTGGACATAACGATCACCACCTTAACCGCTTGCTGCTTATAGCGTTTCACCAATTCACGCACCAGCAGAATCGTTGAGGTGACATTGTTATTCAGCAGCGCTTGGATTTCGCTCGCACCTTGGGTTTCCAGTGCGCCAAAGTAACCACTGCCAGCGCAGTGGATAACCGTATCGGGGGCATCGGTAAGGCCATCGAATAGCGCTTCGACACTCGCTTCGTCTGCTAAATTGGCACTGATGGCGCTAATGCTTTGATTCGAAAATGGGCTGAGGGCATTAGCCACAGTATGAAGACGGTTGGCATCGCGTCCCGTCAGTGTAAGTGCTTGGTTATCCTTGGCATACAGGGCGGCTAATGCTGCGCCTAAGCCACTGCTTGCGCCAGTAATCAGTATCATCTTTACCTCTAAATTCTATTTCGAAGTCTAAGTTTCGATCAGAGTGAACAGCGGCTGGTCGAAGGCGACCTCATCTCCGTCTTTCACCCAAATAGCGCCGACTATACCGTCACGCTCGGCCTCGATGGGATTTTGCATTCGCATGGCTTCGATAATGCAAAGCGTGTCGCCGCGAGCCACCCGTTGACCGATGCGCACCAAGGGCGCCTCGGTTTGGCCTTGCGAGGTATGGAAGGTGCCCACCATGGGCGATACTTGCACAAAACCTTCAATCACAGGTAAGGCGTCACGGGTTTTGGCAGGCTTTGGGCTCGATGCAGTGGAAGGCGGAGGATTATGCGCGCCTTCGAGTGTGCTTACTGTATGTGGGCCGTAGCGGGTGATGCGAATGGACTCTTCCCCTTCGGTAATCGCCAGTTCTGCAATCCCAGATTCCTGCACTAATTCAATCAGTTTTTTGATCTTTCGAAGGTCAACCGCCATGGCTTGTGGCTCCCTGTACTCACGCTAATCGCGTTTATGCCTTCAATCTCTTAATCGCCGCCGCGAGGGCAAACTCATAGCCCTGGGCGCCGAAACCACAAATCACCCCAATGGCCTTATCGGACAAATAGGAGTGGTGGCGGAATGGCTCGCGGGCATGGACATTGGATAAATGCACTTCAAAGAAGGGAATATCCACCCCGAGCAGTGCGTCACGCAGGGCCACACTGGTGTGGGTAAAGGCTGCGGGGTTGATAATAATCATCTGCGCATCGGTAGCATGGATCGCGTTGATCAGTTCAAATTCGGCATTCGATTGAATATGCTCAAGTTCAACACCTGCTGCTTGAGCTTGTTCACTCAAAATGGCAACGATATCGGCTAAGGTTTGATGACCGTAAACACTGGGTTCGCGGCGGCCAAGGAGGTTTAAATTGGGGCCATTGATGAGCAGAACTTTATGATTCATTACGCTTTCCTTTTACGACATGCCTTAACGGGTTGAATGCCATTAACTTAACCTGTTCGGGCGGATTTTGCATTATGAATATCGTTACTGTGCAAGCTGGGTTAATCCAACTTAATCTGGCGCATAGCCTTAGTGGCACCACGTTGTTTTTTGGTGTCTAAGCGTTTGGTTTGGCTGCTTTTGGTCGCACGGGTGGGGATACGTTTTTTGGGCACTTCGGCCACGCTGGCAACTAGGGCGATAAATTGTTCCAATGCGGTTTGCCGATTCGCCTCTTGGCTGCGGCTCGCCTGACATTTGATAATGATTTTGCCGCTGGCGGTAATCCGATGATCGGCTTTTTGCAGCAGGTGCTGCTGATAAAACTCGGGTAATGACGAGTTTCTGATATCAAAAATCAATTGGGCGGCGGTGGAGACTTTATTGACATTCTGCCCGCCAGCGCCGCTTGAGCGGATAAATTGCCACTCGATTTCATTTTCCGGAAGTTCCACACGGTTTGAGATTTTTATCATGGCAGACTTAGGGTTTTGTCCAATTGCTTTGAGAAGCGAGCAATAACTGCTTATGGCTTTTCAATAGATTTGTTATCATCGGGCGCATTCTTGCAGGGCAGGCGTGGTTGCCCGTTCGCAAAATAGTGTTCTCGTTTCGGAGTGCCTTTATGTTATGCCAAATCCCCGATATTGCTAAGGGTGTTATCAGTCTTTTCGCCAGTGGTCGACTCTCTTCAACCGATTATCGTACCCGCTTACAGCCGGCCATTAAGAGTTACCGCAAGGATTGGGGACAGGTTTGCCTGTATATTGAGGCGGACGTCTTACTTGAAGGTTGGGAATTTGAGTCGCTAACGGGCAGTGGTGAAGTCCAACTTCCTAATTTTGAAGCTTTAGTATTTGTTGGCGGCCCAGATTGGGTGGGTAACGCTGTGCGCTTACTCGGCCCCTTTATGCAGGGCGAAGTGGCTTGGTTCCCCTTGGAGCAGAAAGCCAAAGCCATTGCGTGGATCGCTAAACGTTCAACTTTTTAATGACCCATGGTGGGTATAACTTATAGGGAATTAACTATGTCTTTGTTGAAAACTATGACTGCCAAACCGACCGCTAAATTAGGCGCTATCGCCCTAGTGTTGGCCTTTACCGCAGGCTTAAGTGCCTGTGCGCCAGAGGTAGGTAGTGATGCTTGGTGTAAACAAATGAAGGAAAAACCTAAAGGTGATTGGACTGCGAACGAAGCGGCCGATTACGCCAAACACTGCGTGTTTAAGTAAGTTTTTCAAGCGAATAGTGTCACAGCTTGACAGATTAATCCTTGCAAGCTGTGAACTTATGCTTAAAATCCCTGTCTTAAGTTTGCACAAGCTATTGCTGAATTATGACTAAATCGTCCAAAGGTGATATTTGATTTCGACCGCTAAGCCATTCTTTAGCCGAATGGTGACCCTACTGATAGCCATTATCGTGCTGCAATTTGCGGGCGCGAATTTGGGTGCCCATCAGTTACATGCGGGCAATGGCGTAGAAGAAGCCGAGAATCATCCCCACCTACAATTTAGTGCTCCTGTGACCACCTTAGCTCAATGTGTGGATTGTGTGTGCCCCAATGAGCAGACTCCCGGATTCAGCACCGAGCAGTTTGGTGAAGCCGCATTCAATGCGGGCGTATCGACTGCCAGTGCTAGTAGCCACTCTCATTTAGTGCAAACCACTGAAATTCAAAACTTTGACCTTTGCCTTGATTGCCAATGCCATGGCGGCCATGTGGCGTTACTATCTCATTTTGAAAGCCAAACCCTAACGGCATTCGAAACGGCTTACATGCCAACGGATTTAGCCTATTTCCCTCCAGATCAATTACCTAAGTACCGCCCACCCATCGCTTAACCCTCAATATCTGCTTATTTCTGGTTGCGTATCTATTGTTCGGGCGCGCCGCAATAAGCCCTTAATTTATCCCCAAAGCAAAGGTTTTATTAACCTCGAACGTGTTTGGCTCGCGCTAGCGCTTTGAGCTTATTCGACATTTTGCCTCTGGGGAGCATTCGATTGGTATCCGCACGTCGATGGCGTAGGGCCAATCCTATTTAGATATTGTTAGGAATTGCGATGAAGAAAACCATTATCGCCCAGACCTTGTTTGGCCTGTTGAGTACGCTAGTGCTCGTTGGTGGACAGGTGAATTACGCTGTTGCAGCAAGCTCAAGCCTAGACGTCAAAGAGCTAGATGCAGTAGCGCAAGGTGAACTTTTAACCCAAGAAACTCAAACCTCGCTGAATCAGTGGTTACCAGAGTTACTCAAGCAAATTAACCAGTTGCCAGAGGTGCAGGCGCAAATTGCTCGGCAGCAACAGGCGGAGCTGGTGATTGCCGCGGCGGATCGCGCCGTCTATAACCCTGAACTTGGACTCAATTATCAAAATGCCGACACAGATACCTACAGCCTAGGGCTGAGCCAAACCATCGATTGGGGCGATAAGCGTGGCGTAGCAACCCGCCTTGCCCAGCTTGAGGCGCAGATCCTGTTAGCGGATATACAGTTAGAACGCAGTCAGATGTTGGCCGAGCGTCTATTAGCGCTGGCCGAGCAGTCGCAAAGCCACAAGGCGCTTACTTTTGCAGAGCAGCAATTAAGATTTACTCAGGCACAGCTCAATATTGCCGAGCAGCGCTTTGCCGCGGGAGATTTGTCTGATGTTGAGTTGCAACTGCTTAAACTCGAACTGGCAAGCAATACCGCCGACTATGCTCTAGCCGAACAAGCGGCCTTAGTCGCCGAAGGTAAAGTGATTGAGTTACTTGGGGTTGATAAGCTCAAGTTTAGGGAGTTCATCTCTGATATTGGCCAATTTGTGTCGATGATTGCCCCGAGAGCGGAATTACCCGCATTGACCAGTGCCCATCAGCAGGTGTTATTGGCAAAGGCCAATGCCATGAAGGTTAAGGCTGATACAGCGGCGGATCCCACCATCAACCTTGGTCTCGAACGGGAAGGCTCTGACAACAAGTTTGGCGTCGGTGTGGCTATCCCCTTGCAGGTTCGTAATAACTACAGTGAGTTACAGTCGGTTGCAGATAAGGGCATCGCTATCGCAGAGCAGTCCTACTTAGCCCGTGAGCGAGTGCTTACTGCTAAACAGGCGCAATTTAACAATGCCTTACCCCGTTTACTGGCTCGTTACCAAGATTGGCGTGAGCGAGTCGCAGCCTCGGGGAGTAAAGCCGCTAAATCCTTAAGTGAACAGTGGCGCTCGGGCGATGTGAGCACCAGTGAGTATTTACAGAGTCGGCGACAACTTGCGGCCAGTTATTTGGTCGGTTTAAACCTCGAAACGGCGATTTATCAGAGCTGGTTAACCTGGATGGGGGACAGCGGTCAACTGCTGCCCTTTATCGATTCGTTAACAGCCACTTCTCCCACTAACGCCGTGCCAGCCAAGTCAATCGTGAGGTCACACTAATGAATTCAACTTTTCCTAAATCTGTTTTTCACTCTTTCGCCAATGTGTCTGCAGCAGGTTTCATATCGGTGTTTACGCCATCACGTTTAGCGTTGGCACTGATGCTCACCTCGTTAACCTTGATTACGCCAACGTCAGCATTTGCTGGTGACGGCCATGATCATGCTGGCGAAAAACAAGTTAACAACGCAGCGAAGAGTACTGCTGCCGAGCAAGCACCGGATGACCATAGCGAGCAAGCGTTAACCTTTACGCCGGCACAGTTGGAGCTGGCGGGAATTCGTTTGTTACCCTTGAGCAGCGATAGCTTAAGTCTTGCCAATTTAAACCTCGATGTTCGAGCAACGGCTTCTTTAGTGGTTGACCGTGATAGAACCGCGACCTTAGCGCCACAGCTCGATGTTCGCGTACAAGCGCGCCATGTGGTACCAGGCCAAGAGGTGAAAAAAGGTGAGCCTTTACTTACCTTGGGTGGCGCAGCCGTTGCGCAGGCACAGGCGGACTACATTAATGCCGCTGCTGAATGGAGTCGAGTCAAGCGCATGAGTGAAGGCGCTGTGAGTGTGAGTCGCAGAATGCAGGCTCAAGTCGATGCCGAACTGAAACGGGCGATTTTAGAGGCGATAAAAATGACCCCTGAGCAAATTCGTACCTTAGAGTCGACCCCTGAAGCTATCGGTAGCTATCAACTGTTGGCGCCTATCGACGGCCGTGTGCAGCAAGATATCGCCATGCTAGGCCAAGTGTTTAGCGCAGGCACGCCATTAATGCAGTTGACCGATGAGTCGCACCTTTGGGTTGAGGCTCAGCTAACGCCTGCCCAGGCAGTCAATGTGAAGGTGGGTGCCCCAGCGCTGATCCAAGTGGGAGATAAAACCTTAGCAGGTAAGATTATCGGCCGCTCCCACGAGCTGGATAGCGTGACACGTACTGAGCAAGTGTTAGTCAGTATGCCTAATCCTGATCATGTGTTGCACGCTGGGCAATTTGCCGAGCTGTACTTTGCCGATGCCTCTCAAAACATGGCTGCGGCGAGTAGCGGGTCAGGTATTTCATCGGGAATTGTATTACCCGATGCAGCGTTAACCCGTAGCAGTGATGGCGATTGGCAGATTTTTATTCAGGATGAGGATGGTTTTGAAGCCATTGAGGTGGAGCTGGTGCAGCGTCAGCGCGGCTTGAGTTTAGTGCGTGGCAGTGAGTTGGATAAAGCACGGCAGGCACAATTAAAGGTGGTAGTTGCAGGGGCATTTTTCTTGGCATCGGAGCAGGCGAAAGCTGGTTTTGATATTCATGCCCACTAATCGCGATGCCTATCACTGTGCCTATGATTCTCGCTTAAGGAATTCTTATGTTGCAAAAAGCAATCGAAGCCGCGATTAAAAATCGGCTATTAGTGGTGTTGGCGCTGCTGGCGGCGGTCGCTGCCAGTGTGGCCATGTTGCCCAAGTTGAATCTCGATGCCTTTCCCGATGTCACCAACGTACAGGTGACCATCAATACCGAGGCTGAGGGCTTGGCCGCCGAAGAGGTAGAGAAACTCATCAGTTATCCGGTCGAATCGGCCATGTATGCTTTGCCAGCGGTGACTGAAGTGCGTTCGTTATCGCGCACAGGCTTGTCCATTGTGACGGTCGTCTTTGCTGAGGGCACGGATATTTACTTTGCCCGACAGCAAGTGTTTGAGCAGTTACAGGCGGCGCGGGAGATGATCCCAAGCGGGGTGGGTGTGCCAGAAATTGGCCCTAACACCTCTGGATTGGGGCAGATTTATCAATATATTTTGCGGGCAGATCCAAGTGCAGGCATCAATGCCGCCGAGCTGCGTAGTCTTAACGACTACCTCGTCAAACTTATCTTGATGCCCGTTGGCGGCGTGACCGATGTGTTATCTTTTGGCGGCGAAGTTCGTCAATATCAAGTGCAGGTCGACCCTAATAAGTTGCGTGCTTATGGCTTGTCGATGGCGCAAGTGAGTGAGGCGCTCGAAAGCAATAACCGTAACGCTGGTGGCTGGTTTATGGACCAAGGCCAAGAGCAATTAGTGGTTCGAGGCTATGGTATGTTGCCTGCCGGAGAGGCAGGGCTTGCCTCAATTGCTCAAATTCCACTCACTGAAGTACGTGGCACGCCTGTGCGAGTGGGCGACATTGCTAAGGTCGATTTTGGCAGTGAGATCCGCGTAGGCGCAGTGACTATGACGCGCCGTGATGAGGCGGGGCAGGCGCAAGCCTTGGGCGAAGTGGTGGCGGGCGTAGTGCTTAAGCGCATGGGCGCTAACACTAAGGCGACGATTGATGATATCGATGCGCGGATTAGTCTGATTGAGCAGGCGTTGCCCAAGGGCGTGTCCTTTGAGGTGTTTTACGACCAAGCAGACTTAGTCGATAAAGCTGTTACCACAGTGCGCGATGCGCTGCTGATGGCTTTTGTGTTTATTGTGGTTATCTTGGCGCTGTTCCTTGTTAATATCCGCGCCACCCTGTTGGTGTTGCTGTCTATCCCTGTATCCATTGGTTTGGCGCTGATGGTGATGTCTTACTATGGCCTTTCAGCCAACTTGATGTCCCTTGGTGGTTTGGCGGTAGCCATTGGTATGTTGGTCGATGGCTCAGTGGTGATGGTTGAGAATATTTTCAAACATTTAACCCAACCGGATCGCCGCCATTTAGCTGAGGCAAGGGCGCGTGCCGATGGTGAAACTGACCCGTACCATGGTGATGAGGATGGTGGTGTTAACGCTGATGATGACGAACATCAGGGGAATATGGCCGTGCGCATTATGCTGGCGGCTAAAGAAGTGTGCAGTCCTATATTCTTCGCGACCGCCATCATCATTGTGGTGTTTGCGCCGCTATTTGCGCTGGAAGGAGTTGAGGGCAAGCTGTTCCAACCTATGGCCGTCAGCATTATTTTGGCGATGATTTCCGCCTTGCTGGTGGCATTAATCGCGGTGCCAGCTTTAGCGGTATATCTGTTTAAACGTGGAGTTGTGCTCAAAGAAAGTGTGATCTTAAGGCCGCTGGATAGCGCATATCGCAAACTGCTCAGTGCAACGCTAGCGCGTCCTAAAATGGTGGTACTCAGTGCGGCGCTGATGTTTGTCATGAGCATGGCATTGCTGCCCAGACTCGGCACCGAGTTTGTGCCCGAGTTAGAGGAAGGCACGATTAACCTGAGGGTCACGTTAGCACCCACCGCCAGCCTTGGCACATCTTTGGATGTAGCACCTAAGCTTGAGGCTTTGCTGCTGGAATTCCCCGAGGTGGAATATGCCTTAAGCCGAATCGGTGCGCCCGAATTAGGCGGCGATCCTGAGCCTGTCAGCAATATTGAAGTCTATATCGGCCTAAAACCCATCGAAGAATGGCAATCGGCCAGTTCGCGTTTGGAGTTGCAACGGCTGATGGAGGAAAAGCTCAGTGTCTTCCCTGGGCTGCTACTCACCTTCTCACAACCGATTGCGACGCGGGTCGATGAGCTGCTTTCGGGGGTTAAGGCTCAGTTAGCGATTAAACTCTTTGGCCCCGATTTAGAAGTCTTATCTGAAAAGGGCCAAGTGCTGACCGATCTGGTGGCGAAAATCCCTGGTGCTGTGGATGTGTCCCTCGAACAGGTGAGTGGGGAGGCGCAGCTGGTAGTGCGGCCTGACCGTTCGCAGCTTGCCCGTTATGGCATCAGTGTTGATCAGGTGATGACACTCGTCAGCCAAGGTATTGGTGGCGCCAGTGCCGGACAAGTGATCGATGGTAACGCCAGATACGACATTAATTTACGCCTTGCCGCCGAGTTTCGCAGCAGTCCGGATGTGATTAAGGATTTGCTCTTGAGTGGCAGCAATGGCGCAATTGTGCGCTTAGGCGAAGTGGCCAGCGTTGCAGTGGAAATGGCGCCGCCGAATATTCGCCGTGATGATGTGCAGCGCCGCGTGGTGGTGCAAGCGAATGTGGCGGGGCGAGACATGGGCTCTGTGGTAAATGATATTTACGCGCTGGTGCCAAAGGCCGATCTACCTGCTGGATATACTGTGATTGTCGGCGGTCAGTATGAGAACCAGCAAAGAGCACAGCAAAAGCTGATGTTGGTGGTGCCAGTCTCTATCGCCTTGATTGCCTTGCTGTTGTACTTCTCCTTTGGCGCGGTGAAGCAGGTTTTGTTGATCATGGCGAACGTTCCTCTGGCATTAATTGGCGGTATCGTGGCGCTGTTTGTCAGCGGCACTTATCTGTCGGTGCCAAGCTCCATTGGCTTTATCACGCTGTTTGGGGTGGCGGTGCTCAACGGAGTGGTATTAGTGGATTCGATAAACCAACGCAGGCAGAGCGGCGAGTCGCTCTATGAATCGGTTTATGAAGGCACTGTGGGCCGCTTACGACCAGTATTGATGACGGCATTAACCTCGGCCTTAGGGTTAATTCCGATCTTAGTGTCATCGGGCGTTGGTAGTGAAATCCAAAAGCCGCTAGCGGTGGTGATCATTGGCGGTTTGTTTAGCTCAACGGCGTTGACGTTATTGGTATTACCTACCTTATACCGCTGGTTATATCGACACGATAAATTGCCTGATTAGTTGGGGCTGAGTCTTGGCATGATTTTGTGGTAAGTCTCAATGTTAAAGTTTAAAAATCAGCGAGCTATAGTGTGTGATATAGGCTAGGCTTAGCGCTGGTATTAAGGATAAGTATCTCTGGAGAGAGTATGATCGCAGTCATTTTTGAAGTCGTTCCCACGAAAGAAGGAAAGGAAGAGTATCTGCATGTGGCCGCTGAAATGCGCCAGTATTTAGAAGGCCGCAAGGGATTAATTTCGATTGAACGTTTTCAGAGCTTAACCGACGATGGCAAGGTGCTGAGCTTATCGTTTTGGGATGATATGGCCTCTATTACCCAATGGCGCAATCAAATGGCCCACAGCATTGCTGAGCAGACTGGCATAGTTCCTTGTTTGTTTAACGCTTATCGCATCCGTGTCGCCGAAGTGGTGCAAGATTATAGCGAAACCGTGCACGAAGCCGCAGAGTAATCGAGACCTGACAGGTTAAAAACAAAACCCATCGAAATCGATGGGTTTTTTATGTTCAATACTCTGCCTAAGTGACTTTTAAGGCTTATTTTTCCTGTTGAGCTTTAAGCAGATCGCGGATCTCAGACAGTAGTTCTTGATCTTTGGTTGGTGCGGGCGGAGCGGAAGGCGCTTCTTCTTGTTTACGTTTTAAGCTGTTAATGGCTTTTAAGCCCATAAAAATCGCGAAGGCGATAATGGTAAAGTCGATAACGGTTTGGATAAATTTACCGTAAGCGATGACAACCGCAGGCGCATCACCTTGGGCAGCGAGGAGCACAACGCTCAGATCACTAAAATTCACCCCCCTAAAATGATCCCAATCGGCGGCATAATGATATCGGCCACAAAGGATGAGACTATCTTGCCAAAAGCGGCACCGATGATAATACCCACCGCCATATCGATTACATTGCCACGGGATGCAAAAGCCTTGAACTCTTTAAGTAAGCTCATTAGGTTTCCTCCGAAAATATGATTAAATGTTAAATTTTATTGTATTAACTGTATCAGGAAAACCTTAGGGTCTTTTGCTGCCTGTTACCTTGCCAAGCTTATAGGGGCTTAAGGATTAAGGCAATTCTGAGATTAAGGATTTATCCTGCACTGGCAGATTTCACACTCTCAAGGTTACAGTTGTTAATTTTGGTGTGAATGGGTCTATTTTTGCTGACCGATAAATTCTGGCACTTCTAATACTTGTGATCCCCAGCGTTTAAACAAAGAGGCGTAGATAAACTCGATAAAAACGCGGTATTTGCGCGGCAGATAGGCTCGCTTGGGATAGCTGAGTACCACCTTGGTTTGCACCATAGGATAATCGTCAAGGAGTCGCACTAAATAGCCTTTCTCTATCGCCTCTTGGGCAATAATCGACGGCACGGCCGTAATGCCAAGCCCTGCAATGGCGGCTTCGCGGGCAATGGTGACATTATTCACTGTTAATTGCGTGACGGGCTCAATGACTACCCAAGTTTTACCATCAAATAGCTTCCATGCCCCTTCAATATGGGCCGACTGTAAACGAATCGCTTTATGTTTAGCCAAATCCTGTGGCACTTTTGGCGTGCCATGTTCGGCCAAATATTTAGGGCTGGCCATTAAGGATTTATAGGCGTTAACTAAGGAATAACTTTGTAGGCGGGTATCACTCGAGTCAGCGATTTGGAATAGCAGATCCACACCTTCTTCTATCACATCCACTTTACGGTTAGTGAGCTCGGCTTCTATGGTGATATCGGGATAAAGGGTTAAAAACTGGGCGAAGATCGGCCCAAGAAACAGTTGACCTAATTCAATAGGGCATACGATTCTTAGGTTACCTTTGATTAATTGCTGGTGGGCACTGAGCTGATTTTCGGCGCTTTGAAGATCACTTAAGATCTTATTGATTCGATTGTAATAACCTGAACCCGCTTCTGTGAGTTTGAGTGCGCGAGTCGTTCGGAATAATAGCTGAGTACCCGTATCGGCTTCTAGTTCGGCAATTTTGCGACTGACTGTTGCCTTAGTGAGTCCGAGGGCTTTAGCTGCCCCGGTAAAACTACCTTGCTCTACCACTTGAGCAAATATTTGCACCCGATTGAGATCCATGATTGTTACACCTGTGAAACAGTGGGTTGATTTTTAACTACCTAATAAACTTGATGAGACAGTAGTACACTAGTACTCACTAATCAAGGAGTCATTCATGTCCAAAAGTAAGCTCATTATCGCCGTTCCACTATTACTCGCCGCCGCTGCGGGTGGCGGCTATTACTGGTGGACGCAAGTACGTTTTATCGAAACCACCGATAATGCTTATGTTGAGGCCGATATCTCCCATGTGAGCGTAAAAGTGCCAGGTTATGTGGTGTTATCCGATGTGACCGATAACCAGCATGTGCGTAAGGGCGAGTTATTGGCGCAACTTGAAGATAACCAGTTTAGCGCCAAAGTCAGCCAAGCTGAGGCTGCACTTGCCAGTGCCAAAGCCGATCTACAAACCTTAGCCGCTAAGGTGGATCTGCAACATGCGCTGATCAGCCAAGCGAGTGCGGGTGTGGTGGCGGCGCAGGCTGATAAAATTCGTGCCGAGCAACAATTAAGCCGAGCGAAAAAGTTAAAAGTCAGCAATTACAGCTCACAGGACGATGTCGACCAATTACAGGCGGGTTTTGATTCTGCTGCTGCGCGCCTCGATGAAGCCAAGGCGCTGTTAGTGGCTAAAGAACGTGAGCTTGCTGTGTTTAATGCTCAGCTTAATCAAGCCAGCTCTGTGGTTGAGCAGTCGAATGCGGCATTGGAGCTAGCTAACATTCAGCTCAATGATACCCGTGTGACCGCGCCCTTCTCTGGGGTGATTGGTAAACGCGGCGCTATGGTGGGGCAGTATGTGCAGCCCGGCCAAGCACTCTTTAGTTTGGTTCCGGATGGGGCTGTGTGGATCTCGGCGAACTTTAAAGAAACCCAAATCCAACATATGCAACCCGGGCAGTCGGTGCAGGTCAGTCTCGATGCGTTTCCCGACAAAACCTTTACAGGTGTTATCGATAGTCTGTCGCCGGCGTCCGGAGCCAAATTTAGTCTGCTGCCCGCCGAAAATGCCACGGGTAACTTCACCAAAATCGTGCAGCGTATTCCGGTGCGGATCCGTTTAGAGCTCTCAGAAGAAGAGGCGCGTGTCGTCCCTGGGTTAAGTGCGGTGGTGAAGGTCGATACTGCGTCGCATCCGACGACAGCTATCGTTGCAAACGTCGGTCGCTAAGTAGGTCGTTAACATGAGCACAATTGCTGCTGCACCTGAGGCTATCGCCGCGGGGGCTACGCCGAGCGAATATGAGCGTGGTAGTCGCCGTTCGTGGATTGCCGTTTTTGGTGGTTTGATTGGCGCCTTTATGGCGATCCTCGATATTCAAATCACCAATGCCTCGATGAAGGAAATCCAAGGCAGCCTCGGCGCAACGCTGGAGGAAGGCAGTTGGATTTCAACGGCTTATCTGGTTGCCGAGATGATTGCGATCCCGCTCTCGGGCTGGCTAAGCACTGGGCTTTCGGTCAGGCGTTATCTGTTGTGGACCACAGCTGCCTTTATCTTTGCTTCTATCCTGTGTTCGATTTCGTGGAACCTCGAAGCCATGATCGCCTTTCGGGCGTTGCAGGGCTTCTTTGGTGGCGCGCTGATCCCGCTGGCGTTTCGGCTGATCTTAGAATTTTTACCCGAGAATAAACGTGCCGTGGGGATGGCGTTATTCGGGGTGACGGCGACGTTTGCGCCATCGATTGGCCCAACCTTAGGTGGTTGGTTAACTGAGCATTTTAGCTGGCATTACCTGTTTTATATCAACGTACCGCCCGGATTGCTGGTGATGGCGATGTTGGCCTATGGCCTCGAAAAACGCCCTGTTGTTTGGGACAGACTGAAAAATGCCGACTTAGCGGGCATTGTCACTATGGCGCTAGGCATGGGCTGCCTCGAAGTAGTGCTTGAGGAAGGCAACCGCAAGGATTGGTTTGGCTCGGATTTGATCCGCAATCTCGCCATAATTGCCGCGGTGAATTTGGTGTTGTTTGTGTGGATCCAGCTTAAACGTAAAGATCCTTTAGTGAATTTACGCCTGCTCGGTAAACGCGATTTTGTGCTTTCGACCATAGCTTACTTTTTGCTGGGGATGGCACTCTTTGGTGCTATCTATTTGATCCCACTTTATTTGTCCCAAGTGCATGATTACACACCGCTGGAAATCGGCGAAGTCATTATGTGGATGGGTTTCCCGCAGCTCTTGGTATTGCCATTAGTGCCGCGGTTAATGCAACGTTTCGACGGGCGTTATTTAGCCGCCTTCGGCTTTTTTATGTTTGCCCTCAGTTATTACATGAATAGCCAAATGACCGCCGATTACGCCGGGCCGCAGATGATCGCCTCCCAGGTGGTGCGCGCCTTAGGCCAGCCCTTTATCTTAGTGCCCATTGGCATGTTGGCGACGGCCCATTTTAAAGCCCCATGAGAATCCTTCGGCTTCGACCGTGCTGAACGTGATGCGTAACTTAGGCGGCGCCTTTGGTATCGCGCTGGTGGCGACCTTAACCGATAACTTGGCCCGTAGTCATTTGGCCCATGTGAAGGAGTCTCTGCCAGCGGTCAGCACACAGGCGCAGGATTATTTGAATCAGAGCGCCAACATGTTGCAACAGGGCGGCTCGGATCCCTATACCGCCTCCATGCAGGCCAAGGCATTGTTAGGGCAAACCATGAGTCAGCAGGCCTATATTCAAGCCTATAACGATGTGTTTTTTATTATGGGCGCCCTGTTATTAATTGCCGTGGTGGCTGTGCTGCTTATCCGTAAACCACAAGGGCCAGTCGCCCACGATGCAGTTGTCGAATAAGACTGACTTATTTCGTTTTCGCAATGCGTAACCCCTGCGCCTTAATTCCCCTAGGATTAAGGCGCTTTTTTATGTGTAGACCTGTGATAGACTCGAGCTCTTTTCCGGTTGTACGCAGAGCTTTTTTATGTCGATACCAGATTCAGTCGAGTGGCAAAATCTTAAATTTAATCAATTAACTGCTAACACTTTGTATGAGATTCTCAAATTGAGAGTCGATGTGTTTGTGGTTGAGCAAGCCTGTGCTTATCCAGAACTTGACGATAAGGATAGGCATCCTGAAACCCTTCATTTATTCGGCCTATCGCCCGCTGGCGAGCTGCTCACCTATGCCCGCATCTTACCTCCTGGGCTGAGTTATCCCGAGGCCAGTATTGGCCGAGTCGTCGTGTCTCCTGCTGGACGAGGTAAAGGGTTGGCAACGCCTTTGATGCAAAGGGCGATCGATGCTGCACTCAGCACTTGGCCTGCTGCAGGTATCCAAATTGGTGCTCAGGATTATCTGAAAAGCTTCTATCAGAAACTCGGGTTTAGCGCGTGCTCTGAAATGTATTTGGAAGATGGTATTCCCCATATTGATATGCGCTACCAGCCTCAGTGATCTGGTTTTAACTAGCTGAATTTACTCTTATTAAGGAAATCAAATGACTACAGTTACGGACTATAAAATTAATCAACAACAACTCGTTTGCGTCGCGAGCTTTTTAGCGAAAGAGGGTAAAACCGAGGCCTTGATTGTGGCGCTTGCTTCGCTGATCCCCGATACGCGCCGCGAAGCGGGCTGCATCCGTTATGAGCTGAATGTCAGCCGTGATGAACCGCGCCGCGTGACTTTTGTGGAAAAGTTTGTCGATATCGCCGCGTTCGATGAGCACTGCGCTAAAGAGGCTATTCAACATTATTTCCACCAAGTGATGCCTGAGTTGGTTGAGTCGTTCCAAGTCGAAACCTATCATCAGGTCATCGTCTAAGTGTTTTACCGTGTTATCGCTTAATAAACCTTATGTCGTCAGTAGAATGTATTAATTTACATTGTCTTTGCAGTTTATAGCATTGTATCAGGAGATTTTATTGGTTAGCTTACTGTCTTCGCTATTCAATGCCGCAACAAAATGTTAAAAACCAATTAACTCACGGATGTATACAATGCTAAAAACATGGACACTGAGCCTTATTCCCCTCGTATTTCTCGGTTTGAGCGGTTGTGCATCGACAAATGCTGATACTAACTCTAACTCGAAAGTTACAAATACTGCTGAAAAGAAAGCTGCCAAGGAGTGTGACAAAGTTGCATCTATTGGCTCCAATATTGGACGTTGCAAAAAATAACATCCTGAAGCTTTGGGTTATAAGCATTCTCAATTCAGCTAAATCTGCACACATTTGTGTGACAGTCTGGTTTGCCATCAGCAGCTACTGATTGACTCCTAAAACACCTGATGAACCCATCGGGTGTTTTTATTTAAAGGTATTATGCGGCGGTTAATCGCTCAAAGGGAATGGCAAAATCTGACGCATCAATTAGCTTTGTTTTTTAAATCAATTATTTAATTTTTTGCATGTTTGATGTTTAAGAGTATGCTGCAGAGAACTGAGCTTAACATATTAGATAATACTGATATTGAGTTGATTCAATCAGTCGTCAAGAGTTGTAATGAAAGAATTTGGCATTACAGTAAGTCGGCTTATCAAACTGTAATGCCAAAATTTATCGTGGGCAGACTAAGCGTTATTTTGCCGCTTGATGTATCTCAATTCGATTTCTTTCAAACGACGATTAAAGTCTTCTAAATGTGCCAACATGGCGGCTTCGGCTTTGGCTTCATCTTTTTCGATAACGGCTTGAACGATAATATCGTGTAAGCCCAAGGGATGGATTTCATCCGTTGGTGGCTCAAACTTTATTGTTTGATTTTTAAGTAAAATCAATAGTGATTTTACAATTGCCTCTAAGAAACGGTTGCCTGACATTTCTGCTAATAAATAATGCACTTCAGAGCGTAAAGCGACAGTCTCGGGATAAGCGTACGAGTCATTTTCATGTCGCAATGCTTCATGCAGCGCAATTGCTTGTGCTGGTGTGCAATTTTTAGCTGCCATTCTGGTGACTTGAGGCTCAATCAAAATGCGCGCTTGGCATAATTCGGGGAGTGATAACTTTCCCATCATAAACATGTCATGGCAGGCATCACTTAAACGCTCAAATGTCAGATGTTTAACAAATGCACCACCCATTGCACCTTGGCGAATTTCTACCAAGCCGCTCGCTTCAAGGCTCTTAATGGCTTCCCTGACAACGGTTCGACTCACTTGGAATAATTCTATGAGCTCGCGTTCGGATGGTAGTTTATCACCAGCTTTATAATCGCCACCTAAAATAGCATTTTTTAGCTGTTGTCCAACTTCACTAGATGCTTTTATCTGCTTAATTGGCTTGAAGTTATGCACTAGTTTGCCCTCAATATGCTTAGTTCTGCCATCTTAACATAAAAGTACTTTTGAGGCAGAAAATGTACTCTCGCTTTTCCTATATTAGTGATTAAAAAACATTCATTTTTGTTGATCGAAGTAACATCTCTATAAATTTCGCAACTAGTTTCTCATATTTGTTCAGTCTTCATTGTTAATTAAGGTTATACGTCATACATTTCTCCAAAGTGGTTTGGAGTCTGTTTCTTAACCAGTATAGGCATGGCAAACATGTCAACTAATAACAGGAAGATGATGATGAAAATGAAAAGCCTATCTTTTTTTGTGCTGTCGGCACTTTCTGTATCTGCGTTCGCAGATACAACGATTGATAAAATGTTTAGCGATGGAACGGTTAAAGGTGAATTGCGGTTATTTGATTTTACGCGTGATTATGATGGCGCAACGAATAAAAAACATGATACGTCATTAGGTGGGCTGTTTTATTATAATACCGCTAAAGTTAACGGTATTAGTTTTGGTACTAGCTTTGCCTCTGCTAATCCAATTTGGACTAATGATTCTGATAGTGTTTATGGTTTAGTGGCTCGAGATAAAAATGGCGACCATGATAGTGTCAATCGATTGCAAGAATATTTTATTCAAGGTGATTGGTGGAATACTAAATTTAAACTTGGAGCTCAAGAATTAAGAACTCCGATGATGAATCCTCACGATATTAGAGCCATTCCAAGAACCTTTCGTGGTTTTTCTGTTGAAAATAATAGCGTAAATAATCTCACTCTTTCCGCATTGTATATTACGGACTCAATGGGATGGTCTGATAACAGCTTCATATCGGTTAAAGAAGCTGTACAAAGTGAGCTAGCGAGAGCGGGTGTGATTACTGAGGTGGCAGATAACCCTGTTTATGCTCTGGGTGCTAAATATCAGTTACCTTTCGAAGCGGTCAAAACCGAGGTTAATCTTTGGCATTACCGCATGGAAGATGTTTTTAATCAAACCTATGCAAAAGTAAAATTCTCCACTGACATCAGTGCGGTTAATTTTTATCTTACTCCATCTTACTTAACTCAGAAAGCAACGGGTGATGAAACTGGCGGCCCACTAGACACATATCAATATGGTTTCCATCTCGGTGCCAAGTTTGCTGGTGCTGATGTCACTTATCTATATGCTAAAACTGGTGATGACACTGTGCTCACTCCATGGGGAGATGAAAAAGTGGTTATTCAACAGGTATATCAATCTGCGCGTGCTGATGAAGAAGTCAATGCATTAAAACTAGCCTATGATTTTGAGAAACTCGGCCTTAATGGATTAGAGGCCTATGCATATTATGGTCAATATGATGTGCCAGAAAATGCTGGTAGTGATTTTAGCGAAATCAACTATTCAATTAGTTATAAATTCTCTGGAGCACTTTCCGGTTTAGGGTTAAAAGCTCGTTATGCCACTATTGATTTTGATCAAGGTGAGAATTTCAATGATGTTCGGTTCTATATTAACTATAAATTTACTTTAGGTCATTAGTACTGAAAACTGCTCCCCTGCAACTTTTTAAGGGTATACCATTTTTTTTGGGGTATACCTATTTTTTCTTGTGAAATAAATTTTAAATTACTTTTTAATTAGATAATTGAAATTAGAGTATTTATCTATTAAATGGTGAGTTTGAAAATAGTCTGAAGTTGCTTATTAAATAAGGTTAGTTTTTCCATAAATTTAATATTTTGTGAAGTACTGCAAAGATGTTGCTAATACCTCTTTTTATGTATTGTCATATGTCATACATTTAATTGTCGATTGATTGGGTGTTCTTAAGTCAACGCAGCGGTTTTAGCTTCTAAATACACGTAAAAAATCTGGGCACGAATAGACCCAGCACCATTGTGAGTGCAATACCACTCGCAATGAGGGCAAAGGAGTATCAAATGAGTAATAAATCGAAAGAAATTGATCAATACACAGCGAGTGTGCTTCAAAACGGGATCTCTCGAAGAAGTTTTCTGACTCGAGCGGCAATGGGCAGTGGTGGTTTAGCTTTTGCCTCTTTAGGAATGGGGTCTGCCAGTGCTGCACCACTGCAAGTGGGTGCCGAATGTGCCGAGATTGGCGGTGCAACCTTAAGTTTTTTACCTAAACCTAAACCGATTGCAGATAAAGATATCGCAACGACTCAAACCTTTGACGTTGTTGTTGTCGGTGCCGGAGCTTCCGGTGTTCCTGCGGCATTATCTGCCAGAGAAAACGGCGCCACAGTTGCCTGTTTACAAAAACAAGCCATTCCTGTTTCACAGGGAAACACTGGTTCTGGCATCGATCTTAAAAATAGTGATAAAGCAGCTATTGAGGCGTTAGTAAGCCGTTTGATGGCTGATAATGCTCACCGCTCGCATCCTGGTTTATTAAGACAATGGGCTTACAACTCCGGTGAAGCTGTCACTTGGGTGATTGATCGAATGAAACAAAGTGGTGGCCAAGTGGTCGATCAGGGTACCAAGGTACAACATGGTATTCGAGGTATTGCGGACCAATCTGATCGTTTAAATTTTGTGACCTCATTCTGTGGCCCTAAACCCTACACAACCGGTGATGGTATTCGTGCACTGGCAAAAACAGCGGAAAAGGCAGGTGTAAAATTCTTCTTTAACACTCCTGCACAACAACTGATCCAAGACGAATCAGGCAAAGTGATCGGTGTTATTGCTCAAACTCGTGATGGTAAGTACCACAAATACATGGCGAAGAAAGGGGTCATCCTGTCTTCTGGTGATTACCAAAATAACAAGGCCATGTGTGATTTCTTTATTCCAGATTTGAAAAACTTTGAACGCAAACAAATGGACCGTACCGGTGATGGTTTTGCCATGGCGTATTGGGCCGGTGGGGTTATTGAACCTGTTGGTCATACCAAAATGTTGCATGACTTCGACGCGGGTCCTGCTTCAATGTGCGATATGCCTTTCTTAGCCGTTAACCGTAAAGGCGAACGCTTCGTTAATGAAACAGTTGAAATGTCATTAATGAATAACTACCTGAAAGATGAGTATAACGCGGGACATTACTCCCAGGTATTTGATTCGGATTACATGACACAAGCGAAGGATTGGCCTGGTCATCTTTATTCTCCAGAGGAGCTTAAGGTTTATATGCCTGAAGTGCCCGGCGAGAAAAAAGGTGTATTCCCTTCTTTGACCAATACCTACGCCGCCAACACCTTAGAAGAATTAGCTGTGAAGCTAGAATGTGATCCCAAAACCTTTGTTGCAAGCGTGAATCGTTACAACGAATTGTGCAAAAAAGGTAAAGACGAAGATTTTGGTAAACCAGCCAGCAAAATGGTTCCAGTGCTTAAACCGCCGTTTTACGGCATTCATCGTCGTATGAGAATTTCAACCTTATGTTCAGGAATTCTGGTGAACGAAAATCATCAAGTACTGGATGCGGATGGTAAAGAAATTCCTGGCCTGTTTATTGTCGGCAACTTGGGTGCGGGCTTCTATGGTGGTGTTGATTACCCATTAACAGTATTCGGTCTGTCTCTGGGACGTTGCTACACCTTTGGCTACTTAGCGGGCAAATACGTCGCGAAACTTTAAACGCCAAATTATCAATAGCGGCTGCTTTTAGTTGGCATCCAGTGACATGAATGATGGAATTTAAAAATGAAAAATCTCACAATTATTTTGGCTCTTGTCTTGGGCATTTTCGCAGCAAGTGCGATAGCAAAAGACAATGTTCTACTCGATCAAACCCATGCTGCAAAAGGGATTAAATGTAACAGTTGCCATGGAACAGGAGAGCGTCAAGCTGTGCCTATGCTTAAGTGTGTGCAATGCCATAACACTGAAAAGCTGGCGCTAAAAACTGAAAACCTGAAACCGACTAACCCCCATAACAACCGTCACTTTGCTACCGAGACGGATTGTGCTAAGTGTCACCACGTACACCAAAAGTCAGAAAATTTATGTGTAAGTTGTCACCCAAGGTTTGATTTGGTTACTCCCTAGAACCTTATCAGCATTAACTTGATATAAAGTATTGCAAATCGAAAATGCCAGTTAATGTTAACTGGCATTTCTTTTGGTCGGGTTTCACGACTTTATGCCTGAGTAACCATTTTTTAATGGCCTTTCCAATGGGTTATTTTCGTACCTACATCATCATCTTCAACGGTTAAGGTATTTATTTTTATGTTTGTTTTATTAAGCCAGTGAGTGGTTTCTACAAAAATAACTATACATATATGTTTTTTCATATATATTAAATTCCATATGTAATTTTATCTACCTTTGGACTAAACCATGCAACCTGTCGCATTTTTTAAGGCGCTTGCCGATGAAACTCGGTTGAAATGTCTGCTGCTGATCCAGCGGGAAGGGGAATTATGCGTGTGTGAACTGATGGCTGCGCTGTCTGAAAGTCAGCCCAAGGTTTCGCGCCACTTGGCTCAGTTAAAAAAAGCCCGGCTGTTAGTCGATCGACGTCAAGGACAATGGGTGTTTTATCGGATTAATACTGAGATCGCGCCTTGGTGCCAGCAGGTACTTGCCCAAACCTGTGATGATAACGACATCTTTTTGCAGGAGAACCTGCGTAATCTCTGTCAAATGGGTGGGCGGCCTGAGCGAGCAAAAGCGTGTTGTTAATATAACTTTTGAAACGTACTGGATTGGAGTTTGTCATGGCGGCTATAGAACAATATGTGGAGCTAACCCCCGATTTTAACGTGCTTTTTTTGTGCACACATAATGCTTGTCGGAGCATTTTAGCGGAGGCCATTGCTCGGCAACTGGCATTGGGGTTGCCACTGACTTTTATGAGTGCTGGCAGCGCCCCATCGGGCAAGGTCCATCCTATGACCCTGAAACATCTTCAGCAACATGGGTATTCAACCGCAGGCCTTCACAGTAAAAGTTGGGAGGCGTTAGCTGACTTCTCGCCGGATCTGGTTATCACCGTTTGTGATAGTGCAGCGGGCGAAACTTGCCCTTTATGGCTAGGAAATACCCCGAAATTGCACTGGGGATTACCCGATCCAAGCCAGCTGAACGTTGAAGATCAAGATGTCTTATTTTTTAAAATAATCAGATTGTTAGAGGGACGGATAGGTGCTTTGCTGCGTGTTGATCTAAAGGCCGAGCCTAGGGTTTTATCGGCAGCATTACAGCAAATTGTACTTGCCCACCCGTTAGTCGATTAAGAGGTTTATATGGGAATTTTTGAGCGTTATTTAAGTGTTTGGGTCGGGCTGAGCATTATTGCTGGGGTTGTGTTGGGGAATGTTGTCCCCGGTGTATTTGCTGCTGTAGCCGCGCTTGAATATGCCCATGTTAATTTAGTCATCGCCCTGTTTATCTGGGTAATGATTTATCCCATGATGGTGCAGATTGATTTTTCTGCGGTGAAAGATGTTGGCAAAGCGCCGAAGGGATTGATGTTAACGCTTTTCATCAACTGGCTCGTTAAACCTTTTACTATGGCATTGTTAGGCTGGTTATTTTTCAAGTTGCTATTTGCCGACTGGGTTCATCCACAAACCGCCAGTGAATATATCGCGGGAATGATATTACTCGGTGTGGCGCCTTGTACTGCAATGGTGTTTGTGTGGAGTCAACTGACGAAAGGTGACCCGAACTATACGCTAGTGCAAGTCTCTGTTAACGATATCATTATGGTGTTTTTATTTGCGCCACTCTCGGCATTATTACTCGGTGTGAGCGATATTCAAGTGCCATGGGAAACCCTGTTACTTTCGGTTGTCCTCTATGTGTTATTGCCTTTGATTGCGGGTGTTGCGACTCGAAAACGCCTTGAGACTCGCCATGATACGAGTGCTGTGCCGCAGTTACTGGCTAAACTCAAACCTTGGTCTGTGATTGGGCTACTCGCGACGGTTGTGCTGTTATTTGGTTTTCAAGCGAAGACTATTGTGAGTCAACCACAGAATATTCTACTCATAGCTATCCCTTTGATTATTCAAAGCTATGGCATTTTTATCTTGGCCTATTGGCTTGCCTTAAAACTAAAACTTACCCATGCGATTGCGGCGCCAGCGAGCATGATTGGCTCTTCTAACTTTTTTGAGCTGGCGGTCGCTGTGGCTATTTCATTATTTGGTCTGCACTCGGGAGCGGCTCTCGCGACTGTGGTTGGGGTATTAGTTGAGGTGCCTGTGATGTTGTCGCTGGTGTATTTTGCGAATCGCACTCGGCACTGGTTTCAATCTTAATAAATCGCAGGGTGTAGGTCTGCATTGTTTTAAGGAGCGATATGTTCCAAATATTTACTGATTTTGCGACTTGGCTAGTGTTTGGCGTGTTTGGCCTCGATGCGGGGTCGGCCTTGGGCGACGCAGTGCATTTTTTTGTTGAAGATGTCAGTAAAATTTTCGTATTGCTGGTGGTGATGATTTATGTGATCGCCCTGCTGCGGGCGTCCTTAGATGTTGAGCGAGTCCGCAATTATTTAGCGGGCAAGAATAAGGGCATGGGTTATTTGCTGGGGTCGATTTTTGGCGCCATCACGCCTTTTTGTTCTTGCTCTAGCATACCAGTGTTTTTAGGTTTTACCTCGGCGGGTATTCCCCTTGGGATTACTATGGCCTTTTTGATCACTTCACCTTTGATCAATGAAGTTGCTGTCCTATTACTCATGAGTTTACTCGGTTGGAAATTTACCTTGCTCTATGTGGTTGTGGGGATGGCAGTGGGTATGCTCGGCGGATTATTGCTAGATGCGATGAAGGCTGAGCGTTGGTTGCAATCCTTCGCCGCCGAAGCCCTCGTCCGTGGGCGTCAGATGACAGCATCAAATGCTGTTTCAACGACTCAGCGAGCCCTCTCTTTTTCTGAACGTCACCAATTTGCCAAAGCTGAGGCGATTGATATTTTTGGCCGCGTCTGGAAGTGGGTCATTATCGGCGTAGGTCTTGGCGCTGCCCTGCACGGTTTTGTACCTGAGGGTTGGGTTGAAACCCACTTAGGCCAAGGTCAATGGTGGTCAGTGCCCGCGGCTGTATTAATCGGCATTCCCCTTTATTCGAATGCGACAGGCATTATTCCTGTCATGGAAAGCTTGCTAGCAAACGGTCTGCCAATTGGCACTACGCTAGCATTTTGTATGAGCACTGTGGCAGCCAGTTTCCCCGAATTTATTTTACTCAAACAAGTTATGCAGTGGCGCCTGTTGGCGCTGCTGTTGATTGTGCTATTAACGGCATTTACGTTAGTAGGTTGGATGTTTAATTTTGCAGCACCGTATCTTTAAGGAAATAACATGAAACAAGTCAAAGTATTAGGTAGTGGTTGCGCTAAATGTAGTAAAACCGCTGAAATGATTGCAGATATATCTGAAGAAATGGGCATAGATGTGATTGTGAAAAAGGATGCCGATCCGCAAACCCTATTGAAATTTAACGTAATGAAAACCCCAGCGGTTGTGATCGATGGTGAGTTAATCCACAGCGGCTCAGTACCGACCCGAGATGAAATTGAAGGATGGCTAAGGGGGTAAATTAGAACCCATTTTAGTCAATCAAGGCTTGCTTTGGCCTAGCAATAATCGTTGTTAACAAGATGCGCCATTGTCATCCAATAGGGTTGGCAATGGTGATGTTATCGATTAAGTAAAAAGTCCGTCTTATTCATAACATATTAAAAATTAATAATATAAAACTCACAATCAGCATATTGGAATATCAGCATGGCAATCAAAATTGGCATTAATGGCTTCGGCCGTATGGGGCGTTTAGCCCTGCGCGCGGCATGGGACTGGGATGAGGTGGAGTTTGTGCAGATTAACGATCCCGCGGGGGATGCGGCAACCTTAGCCCATTTGCTTGAGTTTGATTCTGTCCATGGCCGCTGGTGTTATCCCGTGACGGCGAGTATTGATCAGATCCACATTCAAGATAAAAGTATTCGCACCACACGAAATAAAACGATTGCCGAGACCGATTGGTCTGGATGCGATGTAGTGATTGAAGCCTCTGGGGTGATGAAAACCAAAGCCTTATTACAAGCCTATTTAGATCAAGGTGTTAAGCGGGTGGTTGTCACTGCTCCCGTAAAAGAAGAGGGCGTGTTAAATGTGGTGATGGGCGTGAACCATCAGTTATATGACCCAGCCATGCACCCAATCGTCACTGCAGCCTCTTGCACCACTAATTGTCTTGCGCCTGTGGTGAAAGTGATCCACGAGCAGATCGGCATCAAACACGGTTCTATGACGACTATCCACGATATTACTAACACTCAAACCATTCTCGATGCGCCACATAAAGATTTACGTCGCGCCCGCGCCTGTGGTTTGAGTTTAATCCCAACCACCACTGGCAGCGCGACGGCGATTACCCATATTTTCCCTGAGCTTAAGGGCAAGCTAAATGGCCACGCCGTGCGGGTGCCGCTCGCCAATGCCTCTCTAACCGATTGTGTATTTGAGCTTGAACGCAGCGTGACCGAAGAAGAAGTGAATGCGCTGCTACAAACCGCCGCTGAGGGGGAGCTTAAGGGGATTTTAGGCTATGAGGAGCGGCCGCTGGTGTCGGTGGATTACAAAACCGATCCGCGTTCGAGCATTGTCGATGCGCTCTCGACCATGGTGGTGAATGGTACTCAGCTAAAACTCTACGTGTGGTACGACAATGAATGGGGATATGCCAACCGTACGGCAGAGCTCGCCCGTTTAGTCGGTCAGCTTGATGTGCCACTTTAGGAGAGCATAGTGCCTGCTGCCAAGCTATTTGAACAACTGATGCAATTGCCCGCCGCCGTGCGGCAATATTTGCTGATCACCTTCAATTATTGGAGTTTTACCTTAACCGACGGCGCGCTGCGGATGTTGGTGGTGCTGCATTTTCACGATCTCGGTTATACGCCATTCGCGATTGCGATGTTGTTCTTGTTCTATGAGATTTTTGGCGTCGTAACCAATCTGGTGGGCGGCTATCTCGGTGCGCGTTTAGGGTTAAATCGCACCATGAACCTAGGTCTTGGTATGCAGGTGTTGGCATTAGGAATGTTATTGGTACCTGCCGCCAGTTTACCGCTGTGGCTCGCGGGCGTGCCTTGGGTGATGGCGGCGCAGGCGCTTTCTGGAGTTGCTAAAGATCTCAATAAGATGAGTGCTAAAAGCGCGATCAAACTGCTAGTACCAAAAGGCGAGCAGGGCAAGCTTTATAAGTGGGTTGCCTTGTTAACGGGTTCTAAAAATACCCTCAAGGGCGCGGGATTTTTCCTCGGTGGTGTTTTGCTTGCCTTACTTGGATTTGAGCTGGCGATCGCCACTATGGCGAGCATGCTTGGACTCGTATGGCTACTTAGCTTAGTGATGCTGAAGAAGGATTTAGGTAAAGCCAAGAATAAGCCTAAATTTACGGAGATTTTCTCTAAGAGTCGTAGTGTGAACATTCTCTCGGCGGCACGATTATTCCTGTTTGCCGCCAGGGATGTGTGGTTTGTGGTGGCGCTGCCTGTGTATCTAGCGAGTAAATTTGGCTGGGATCATTGGGCGGTGGGCGGCTTTTTAGCTGTGTGGGTTATCGGCTACGGTATAGTACAAACCTTGGCGCCTAAGATCACTGGCAATCACCAACACCAAAGCTTAGCAGTCGGTGCTGTACCCGATGGTCGCAGCGCGTTAATTTGGGCCAGTATCTTGGCCTTTATCCCAGCATTGATTGCCAGCGCGATACAGTTCAGTTTTTACCCTGAAGCCAGTTTGTTGCTGGGCTTAATGCTATTTGGTGCTCTGTTTGCGGTGAACTCGTCGCTGCACAGTTATTTGATTGTGAGTTATGCCAGCGAGGAGGCGGTATCCCTCGATGTTGGATTTTATTATATGGCCAACGCTATGGGGCGTTTGGTGGGAACCGTGCTTTCTGGCTGGGTGTATCAGAGTCATGGGCTGGTGGCCTGCTTATGGATGTCGACAGCCTTTATCGCGACTACGGCCTTGATTTCTATTAAGTTGCCTCGACAATCGAAGGAATAACAACATGTTAATCTGGCGAAAGCACTTCAAGGGGAAGAGTTCGATTGGCTTAGTCTGTATTGTTTCGCTACTTGCAGCCTTTGTTGCGCCACTCTGTGCATCGGTTTCCCCAACGTTAAGTCCCAAAGAGGCCGACATGCCCAATCTCGCTTCAACATCCATTCGAGATTGGAAAAATCCAGCCTACATCACCCAAGCTTTCGATGAGATAGCCCTTAAAAATGAATACGATAAAGATAAGCACCGAGTACGAAAATGGCATAAACCCGTGCGCGTCTTTGTTGAGCACCAAGTTGGCGACAATGTGCTGCATGCGCAATTGGTGCAGATGCATCTAAGTCATCTTGCGCAAATCACGGGTCACAGTATTTTGCAGGTAGATAAGCTCGAAGAGGCTAATTTACATTTAGTCTTTACCCGCCAATCCCAATGGGCCGATGAGGTGATGAGCCTCATGGGCGCGAGTGCAGCCAGTAATATTCATGGCTCTGTTTGTATGGGCAAATTTGCCCTAAACTCTCAGAATGAGATTGAGCGCGCCTGGGTAATTATTCCCGTGGATCAGGCAAAAATGCATGGTAAGTTAGTGGCTTGTATCGTCGAAGAAATCACTCAAGTACTTGGTTTACCCAATGATTCTGAAAAAGTATTTCCGTCCATCTTTAACGATAAAACCCCGCAGGACTTACTCACTGGGCTCGATTATATTTTGCTGAAATTACTCTACAGTCGCCAGATTAACGCGGGGATGACGGCAAAAGAAGTGCAACCCATCATTCAAGAGCAACTCGCTCAATGGCAGCGTGATGGCACCTTAATCAATGCCGATAAAACCGTGCGCCAAGGTGAGTTGTACCCGCTATTAGGTTATTGATGCTTGAGTGTTACGGCAAAAGTTGACATTGCTCGCATGCGACTAATTATTGCTTTTTGTTTTAGGAATAAGGGCATAGTCTAGCTTTATACGAGGTAATCACGTTGGAGGCACACCATGCGGATGACACTGCAGTTTTTAGGGGCGACAGAGGAAGTGACCGGCTCATGCCATTTGCTCTCGGTCGATCATGAACACTTATTACTCGATTGTGGTTTAATCCAAGGTGGTAAAGCGGATGAATTGCGTAATCATGAGCCCTTCGCCTTCGACCCTGAGTCTATTTCCGCTGTTGTGCTCAGCCATGCCCATATCGACCATTCAGGGCGTTTACCTCTCTTAGTCAAAGCGGGTTTTGATGGGCCAATCTACACCCATAAAGCCACAGCAGAGCTGTGCGCGATCATGCTTAAAGATGCGGCAATGCTGCAAGTGCGCGACACCGAAAGAACCAATAAAAAGCGTGCTAAACATGATCTTGACCCCCTAGAGCCACTGTTCACCGTCGAAGATGCCGAACAGGCCATTAGTCAATTTGTGTCGCTGGAATACGGCCAAGTGACTCAGGTTATTCCCCATGTGGATATTTGCCTCTCAGATGCGGGGCATATTTTAGGTTCTGCCTTAGTCGAGTTATGGTTAGGCGAAGGTAAGTCCCAGAAGAAAATCGTCTTTAGTGGTGATCTTGGCCGGGCGGGTATGC
Organism: Shewanella sp. POL2; assembly: GCF_000282755.1. Lineage (NCBI taxonomy): Bacteria > Pseudomonadati > Pseudomonadota > Gammaproteobacteria > Alteromonadales > Shewanellaceae > Shewanella > Shewanella sp. POL2. The sequence goes on along the minus strand of NZ_AKZL01000041.1, from coordinate 12,340 downwards.
CGATATTACGTAATCCCACCTTAGTCGACACCGCAGATTTAGTGTTAATGGAAAGCACCTACGGCGATCGTTTCCACCGAAGCTGGACTGATACTCTGGCCGAATTAAAGGCGATTTTTGCTAAGGCTGTCACCGAGAGCCGCGGTAATATTCTTTTGCCAGCCTTCTCTGTGGGGCGAGCGCAGGAGCTTTTATATCTATTTCATTTATATGCTAAAGATTGGGATTTATCTCGCTGGAAAGTCTGCCTCGATAGTCCAATGGCGATTGAGGCAACACGGGTATATGTTAATAACTATCCGTTAATGGATGATGATTTTAAGCGTTTTACTCGCCAGCACCCGGGGCAACATCCCTTACTATCGAATGTCGAATTTATTCAAACTACTGAAGAGTCTATCGCATTAAACGATGTGCATCAGGGCTTGATCATTATTGCGGGTAGCGGCATGTGTAATGGTGGCCGTATCCGTAGTCATTTGGAACATAATCTGTGGCGGCCAGAATGTGATGTGATTATCTGTGGTTTCCAAGCGCTTGGCACGCCTGGACGAGCCTTGGTCGATGGCGCTGAGGAGCTCACTATCCATGGTAATAGCGTCAAAGTTGCCGCCAAGTTACATACCGTCGGAGGCTTATCGGCCCATGCGGATCAGGCAGAGTTGCTACGTTGGTATCGGCACTTTGAAGATCAACCACCTTTAGTGCTAGTGCATGGCGAGGCCCAAGCACAACAGGGATTAGTGACCGTCATGAATCAAGATCCGAAAACTAAACCTAAGGCACTGGCTATTGCCACCCGTGGCGATAAGTTGGATTTGAACGCCTTACCCAAACTGATGTGGATAACAACTTAAGCGATAGGCCACAGCCCGAAGAGGGCTGTGGCAAAATGACTTTATTAGTCCGAGTTATTATCAAACTCTGTATCGTCGAATAACTCTAAGCTTGGATCGATACTAGGCACATCTTTAAATAGGCGAGTGAAGTGACGTTGCACCCCTTTCAAATCGATACCTGCCAATCCTGAGGCGAAACCAAACCAAGCATACAAGCCGCTAAAGTTGTCGAACATGGGCGGTAAATATTTTGGCGGCGTAATTATGCCTTCTTGGCAGGCTTGATAGAGAACGGGAATATCCTCAATGGCGAGTTTGCCTAAAAACAGCATAGGGATCAGTTCGGGTAAGCCCGATGTGATAGCGCTGCGGATAAAGTTGATGTTTTCGACATAACCACGCACATAGGAAATATCTTTGGTAAAAAAGCTGCCGCCTTCGACCATGCCGCCACGAAACACCCTTTGTGTGACTCGATAACTGTCCTTAGCGCTAAGATTTAACTCTCTAAAATAGTTAAATACTTCAATAAAGTTTGCCCCATTTTCCGCCATATCTACCGCAGCGACACGATCGCTAATGCGGCGGGCGCGGCCGGGGTTTGAGCTCAGAGTGAGCATTTCGAGTAAAACGGCAAGGCCTTCTTGGGTGGCTGCCACGCGGGGAGAGCCGACGCTGAGCCAAGTAGCATGGGGTTGAGCACGACCATTCAGTGTGGTGCCGACATGCACCCAACCTTCATGCACTTCGTACACATTGAGATCTGACTCGCTGAACATGGCCTTACTATTGAGTTTGACCGTATCGCCTCCCACTGCGGCGTCAGACACAATCCCGTCACTCAAACGCACCCGCATATCATCGCTATGGAAGTATTTTTCCAATCGCTGGCTCAGCACATTCACGGCTTCGGGGGCACTGATGATTTTAGGGTGATGCTTATTCATATGCCGCGCAGCGGGCAATGAGAAGATATAACTGAGTTTATCGCCCAATTGGCGCAGAGTGTGGCGATCGCCATGTAATCTGTGGCTGGCGCTGCCGTAGAGTTCTTGGCTAAGCTGACCAAAGACAGGGGTCCCTCGATGACCCAGCATATCGACCACCAGACGATACTGGTCTACGTTAGCGACTAATATCTTGCCCAGCTTGTCTTTTTTGCCTAAACGTCGATGAATGTCTTGTTTGAGCGAAAGTAATTCAGTCTGTGTTTTTACGGGATCGAAGGGCAGAGCAATTTTTTGATAAAAATCCTGTGTAATTGCTGGCAGAACCGTGCCTTTACTAGAAAGAAAACGCTCCTCCATTTCCCGCGGCCATTTGATGGCATCTAAAATCTTGATCGGGGTTTGAATGCGGATCAGCTCATCGGAAAAGCGACGTAAATCTTCTTGGTACTGGGCTAATGACTCTGACATTCCCGAAATCCTGTTGCTACTTAGGCGCTAAAATTAGTTCAATCATAGCGGTAAAGTCGTTGTTTTTATAGGTTTCTTACCCAGAACAATTAAATTTTATCGATTAAGCATCTTATCTGCTATCGATTTAGTGAATCATTTTGGTGCAATATGAATTGTTTTAGCCTGAAAATGGCGAAGATTTTTTATGCAAGTAACTGTTAAATATTGTGTTATCCCAATGAGATGAAGACTAATTAGCTTATGCTAAAAGGTTATAAAGTCTGTGTGAGATGATTATGGCTGCACTGTGCTATTTGAGAAACGATGCAGCAGTGCATGTGTTGGTTGTGTCGATTTAACGGTAGCTGATAAAACTAGGCTGACACAGGTTTATAAAATGAGGAAAAGTCGGCTTGGTAAATCAGTGTTAACGTTTGCACCCAGCCCCAAGGAGCTGGGTGAAGGTTTGGATAACAGTCGTGAACTTAAACGACCATAATGCCTTATGGGAGTAGGAAGTTTAGAAAAAGTCATCATCTCCTAATGCGCGTCGTAATTCGGCACGTTCGAGATAATCTTCTAAGCGTTTCTTGATTTCACGCTTATGCTGCATTGCCTCTGCTGCTTTGCTATTTCTAGGGGTGGTCATTGCCTCAATTTCAGTATCGTTGGGCACGACTTCAGTAATATGAGCCATAACGAATTCCTCATGTTGTTCCTAACGCCTTTCTATCTAAAAAGAGTGTGGCAGAAAAGCAAAAAATTTTACTCATAAACGCAAATTTTTTTTCCCATACGACAGTGTGTTACTCCTATGGCATTACTGGATTTTTAGGGGAGTTAAGGCTATTTAAGTTTTTGCTGAATTTTGTGATTTAGCGCATAACACTTTCTTTTTATATTGATGTTAAGTCCTACTTAAATAGTCGGATAAACTTGAATTTGCATAAAAATCGAACAACACTTGGGGAAGACACTCAAATGTAACTTTGCTAGGGAAGCTAATATGGACACGGACCGTTTTCCTGAATCTTTCGGCCCCCCAAAAAGTTTTTTCGTTAGTGTGATTCGTTCAAGTTGGCTGATGTTATTTGCCGCGCTGACTTTTATGGGTATTTCTTGGTTTGTTTTAGAGGAATATTTAAGAGATCGAGGCGAAGAGCGGTTTAATAATAATGTGCAGGATTTGTCCGAAGCCGTTACCCGAAGAATGACGGCCTATGAGCAAGTTTTACGTGGTGGAGTAGGGCTTTTTTTGTCCTCCAACGGCGTCACCCGCAGTGAGTGGCATACCTATGTAACCAATGCTCGTTTATCTGATTATTACCCAGGAATTCAAGGTATTGGTTATGCTGAGTTAGTTACGCCTACTATCTTGGATCAATTTACCCAGCAAGTCCGAGAGGAGGGATTTACTGATTTTCGCGTCACTCCCACAGGTAATAGAGAGCTTTACTGTGTTATCAAATATTTAGAACCATTCGACTGGCGAAATCAACGGGCATTTGGTTTTGACATGTGTTCCGAATCAACTCGTCGCACTGCAATTCTAAACGCTATTGCTTCGGGACAAGTTAAGGTGTCTGGCAAAGTTACCTTAGTGCAGGAAACACCCGATAATTCTCAGGCTGGTGTATTGATGTATGTTCCTTTTTATCATGGTCAACCCGTGACAGAAGCGGAACGTCTACAGCAAGCGATAGGTGTGGTTTACGCACCTTTTCGGATGGATAATTTAATGCAGGGCATTATGGGAAAACGTTTTTCCGGTCTAAAACTTGCCATTTATGATGGTTCAGAGGCAAATCATGCCAGTTTAATGTTTAGTTCCCACAAAGCGCTTCCCTCTCCGAAGGATGTTTTTTATCAATCAAAACTAGAAAACATGGAAGGGCAAGTTTGGCGAATAGATGTTTCTTCTGAGTCGCGCTTTATTTCAATTGCAGAGCAAACCCAAAGTATGTGGCTGCAAGTGATTGGCTGCGCCTTTATTCTTGCCTTACTTTATGCAGTGATCAGTATGGCTCGTAACCGTTACCAAGAGTCAATGTTAACCGCCGAATTAATTGCCAATGAAAAACGCTTTCGTCTAGTCATCGAGGCTTCTCCGAGTGCACTGTTTATGGTTGATAAAACAGGCGCGATTACCTTAGTCAATACCCATGCCGAAAGGCTTTTTGGTTATACGAGGGAGGAGTTACTTGGACGTTCAATTAATATGTTACTACCTGAATCGCTTAGGGAAATTCATAAAAAGCATCTATCTCATTACCTGCTTCATCCCATCGCGAAGAATATGTCGATGCGGGATGATCTGTTTGGTTGCTGCAAAGATGGTACACGTTTGGCGATCGAGGTCGGATTAACTCCTATTCACTTTAGTAATGGGATCTACATTTTAACGACGATCAATAATATTTCTGAACGTAAGCGGATTGAAGCGCAGCGTATCGAGCATACGACAGAGTTGGAGCGTATTAATCAAGAGCTAGATAGATTTGCCTATATTGCTTCCCATGACTTGAAGTCGCCCCTCAGAGGTATTGAGCAACTAACCCATTGGTTAAGTGAAGATCTTGCTGATAACACTAATGAAAATGTCCAAAAATACTTAGGTTTAATTCAGAATCGTATCCAGAGAATGGTGTTATTACTCGACGGGTTGTTAACGTTTTCACGCATTGGGCGTGTTGATATTGAAATGGTTGACACTGATTGTCGACAACTGGTCGAAGATATGTTCGCTTTGGTCGCTCCGCCTCAGGGATTTGAATTGGTCATCGAAGGTAATTTTCCACGATTTAAAACGGTTAAAACGCTCTTAGAACTAGTCGTTCGGAATTTAATTAGCAATGCCATTAAACACCATGATAGAGGTGGTGGTGTACTTAAGGTGCAATGTGAAACAAAAGGCCACTATTACTGGTTTAGCGTGATTGATGATGGACCTGGAATTTCTGCCCCGTTTCACCAGAAAGTATTTGAAATGTTTCAAACTCTTAGACCAAGAGATGAAGTCGAGGGAAGCGGTTTGGGATTGTCGCTTGTCAAAAAGACGGTTGAAAGTCTAGGGGGAGAAATTCTACTTGAATCAGCGGGGCGAGGTTGTTGCTTTAGGTTTAGCTGGCCGATGCACATAGTCAACAAGGAGGCGGTATGAGTAATAGCCATGACTATAAACAAGTGACCATTCTGTTAGTTGATGATGATGATGTGGATTATATGGCGGTGCAGAGGTCGATGAAGCAACTGCGTTTGCTTAATCCTCTTGTGCGAGCGAGGGACGGGCTTGAAGCACTTTCAATTCTGACGCATACCAACGCTATCAAGGGGTCATACTTGATCTTGCTCGATCTCAATATGCCCAGAATGAATGGTTTTGAATTTCTTGAACATATTCGTTCTGATCCGACGTTGTCTTCTTCCGTTGTGTTTATGCTGACGACTTCTAGTACCGATGAAGATCGGATGAGAGCCTACCGTCACCATGTGGCTGGTTACATGGTTAAAACAGATATTAAAGATGGTTTCCACAATATTTTTAATATGTTGGAAGGCTACTGGCGCATCGTTGAGCTTCCAAGCGTATAGGATGTGTATATGGATTTACTACTTATCGATGATGATGAAGTTGATAGAACCGCTATTATTCGAGCGCTACGACAGTCCAAGTTAGCTTTTAATGTGGTTGAGGCAAACTGTGCTTTTGATGGATTGAATCTTGCCTTGGAGCGTCATTTTGACGGGATTCTACTCGATTACCTATTGCCCGATGCTAATGGCTTAGAAGTGCTTATCAAGCTCAATTCTATGACTCAAGATCAAACTGTGGTGGTGATGTTGAGCCGTTACGAAGATGAAAAACTCGCTCAGCGTTGTATTGAGTTAGGTGCCCAAGATTTCTTACTTAAAGATGAAGTTAACTCAAGAATCCTGAGTCGTTCAATTCGTTACGCTAAACAGCGCGCCTCAATGGCACTTGCCCTACGAAATAGCCATCAGAAACTGAAAGAACTGGCGGAGCACGATTCACTCACCAAGTTGATGAATCGTTATGGATTTGAGCTGTGTTTAAATCGCGCCATTGCAAGAGCAAAACGCAGTAATGATTTTTTAGCCGTGATTTTACTTGATCTTGATGATTTTAAAGCGATTAATGACACGTTAGGTCACCAGACTGGTGATATTTTGTTGGTGAAAGTCGCATCTAGACTCAGTGCCGTGTTACGGGATGGTGACGTCATTGCTCGTTTAGGCGGGGATGAATTTGTGGTGTTAGTGACTGACAATGACTACAAATATTTCCCCATGATAGTGGCTAACCGTCTACTTAAAGCTTTTGAAGAAGTGTTTTGCCTTGGAGATAACGATGTGATGATTGGCGCCAGTATTGGCGTGGCATTTTATAATGAAGCCGCCTCCGATAGCTCTGAGTTAATGAAATGCGCCGATATCGCCATGTATCGTGCTAAGAAAATGGGGCGCAATCAGATCCAGTTTTATTCCGAGGCGCTAGATAAAGAAGTCCGCTACCGCAATCATATCGAGTCCAGCTTAAAAATGGCCTTAAGGCAGAATCAGTTTAAGGTTTATTATCAGGTGCAAGTTGACGCGCAAACACACCATATGGTGGGAATGGAGGCGTTAATTCGTTGGCAGCATCCCGAAGATGGTTTGATTTCTCCGGACCAATTTCTGCCCATAGCGGAAGAAATTGGGTTAATGGAAGAAATCGGTGACTGGGTATTGTATGAAGCCTGCCGACAGGCCCAATATTGGCTGAGCCAATTAGCATCAACAGGGCATCGCTTTACCATTGCAGTGAACTTATCTGCATCTCAAATTGGGCATATCAACTTATATGAGAAAATCGCCCATGTTCTTAACGTGACAGGGCTAGCGCCCAGTGCACTTGAGTTGGAAATTACTGAAAACTGTTTGATTGAAGAACCCCACGAACATGCCAAGATCCTCGATAAAATAGCCCAACTTGGAGTGCGATTTGCGTTGGACGATTTTGGTACCGGATTTTCATCCCTTGAACATATAAAGTTGTTCCCCATCAGCGTGTTAAAAATCGATAAAAGTTTTATTGCTTCCTACGATAAGGACGAAAAGGACACTCGTTTACTCACAGCGTTGCTTAACTTTGCCTATGGCTTTAACGTCACCTCTGTTGCCGAGGGAATTGAAACCCTCGAGCAAGCGGAGTTTTGTACAGTAAGGCACTGCAATCTATTACAGGGATACTTCTTTTCTCGTCCTCTAGAGGCAAGCGAATTTGAAGCAAGGTTCATTACACCGTTAGTCACTAAATTGTGAAGATTATCTTACGTTTGACTAAGGCTTAGGTTTTCGTCTGGTGAGGAATATTTTCTTGCTTTACACTGAGCAATAGACAAATATCAGCGCCCCTTTCTGATGCAATGTGCTCAGAGCTTCAATCACTGTGTTTAATTTGGTCATTTAGTAATGAAAATCGGTATTTTATCTCAGTTTCCAGAATTGTATTCCACCCGACGTTTAGTGGCCGCCTGCGAAAGCCGTGGTCATGAGGCTGTGGTGATTAATACCTTGAATTGCTACATGAATATTAATTCCGTTAAACCTAGCATTCATTATCAGGGAGAAGAATTAACAGGGTTTGATGCCATTATTCCGCGTATTCATGCCAGTGTGACCTTTTATGGCTGCGCAGTGGTGCGCCAGTTTGAAATGATGGGTGTATTTGCCGCCAACGATTCAATTTCGATAGCACGCTCGCGGGATAAGTTACGTGCTCTGCAATTACTTTCACGCAAAGGCATTGGTATGCCTATCACTGGATTTGCCAATAAACCCAATGATATTCCTGATCTCATTAATATGGTGGGCGGTGCTCCTTTAGTGATCAAGTTACTCGAAGGTACGCAGGGGATTGGGGTGGTATTAGCGGAAACGAAAACCGCCGCTGAGAGCGTGATTGAAGCCTTTTTAGGGCTCAAAGCCAATATTTTGGTGCAAGAGTATATTCAAGAGTCCAACGGCAGTGATATTCGTTGTTTTGTGGTGGGTGATAAAGTGGTGGCCTCGATGAAGCGTCAGGGGCCAGAGGGCGATTTTCGTTCAAACTTACACTTAGGCGGCTGTGGTGAAAAAGTGAAAATTACGCCAGAAGAGCGCAAGATGGCCGTTGCCGCTGTTAAAGCGATGGGATTAGTCGTTGCAGGCGTGGATATTTTACGTTCGAATCGTGGCCCGTTGATCCTTGAGGTGAACTCAGCTCCCGGTATCGAAGGTATTGAGCAAACTACGGGTATTTCGGTAACTGAGCCTATTGTGGAATATATTGAGAAAATGGTGTTAGCACGTAAGTCGAATCGGGCGGTGATCGCTTAATAAAATACGCCGCGATTAACGCGGCGTGTTTCTTAGTTCTTTATTTTATAAATCAAAGCTATAGGAGTAACCTAAAGCGATTTTAGCATCGTCATCAGCCAGATCAGTATCTGATACCATAAAAGAGACTGTGCCCATGCTGGTATCTGCACTAAGTGTTAGGTTGTAATCGGCATAGTTATCCTCACCAAACCAAGCTTCAACCACATCTCCTGTGGAGTAGCCATAGTGGAATGACAGGCTAAGTTTCTCGGTTAAAGGGAAAGATGCTGTGGCGGCAAGATAACTCATATCTTTGTTATCGAGTGGTTCCGCCGCTACGTCATCACCCGCATTGATCACGTGGGAATAACTAAGTTCGACCCACTTCCAGGTAATAGCCCCGTGGAGCTCACCAAAATCGATGCTGCCTTCGGCATCGGGGTAGGCATAATAGAGATAGCCAAAATCATAGCTGAGATCGTCGGTGATGTTGCCACCGTAACCAGCATAGAGGTCTAACTCGTAGCTAGTGTCATTGCCAAAATCGACATTTGATGCCCACGTACCCGCATAAAATCCTGAGTCATGACTGTAGTCAAGACCGCCTTGGATCGCCACCGCATCATTGGTTTGAGTCACTCCGCGCCATAGATAGTTTGATGTGCCGCCAATATTGCCGGATACCGCCGCAAAGACGTTAGTGGTTAGTAATAATCCCGTCGATAATGCCAAAACGCTGTACAGTGATTTTCTCATACTCATCCCCTCGATTGATTTATTTATCGATTCACTCATGCCACTTAAATACGGCGGCATTGGTGCATCATGGTTTTTTCTGATAAGGGAGTTGCTAATCACATGCCATTATTTGAACATCTTTAAAAACAACTGGTTACATAATTTATGTTAATTAAATGTTTTAAAGTGCTCAAAAATGGAGCGGTGGACGCACTGTGTTTGTGCAAAAAATCATCTTTTATGCTTTCGTGAGGGAAAAAAAACGCCTCACAGAGGAGGCGTTTTATAAAATCAATGTCGAGCGAATTAGTTCACACTATCACGCAAGGTTTTACCCGCTTTAAACTTAGGCACAGTGGCTTCAGCGATCTGGATTTCTTTGCCCGTTTGTGGGTTACGACCAGTACGAGCTGCACGAGTCGCTGTTTCAAAGGAGCCAAATCCGACGATAGAGATTTTGTCACCGTTTTTCATTGATTCAGTAATCGCCGCTTCGAAAGATTTCAATGCTCGTGCTGCTTCAGCTTTAGTGATATCGGCATTTTCTGCAATTTTGGCGATAAGTTCAGTTTTGTTCATTTTTATTGTCTCTTCTTTCCGTAGATTTATGTAAGTCAGCGAGCCTAACATGCCACAAGGTTAAAGCGTTGGAAAGCCCTTTGCTGCGGGCTTGTGTCATCGAAGTAACAAAATTGGAGGGTATTTGCGCCATTCGTGACTTAGGTTTTATTCTTCGAGCAACTGATATAAGAGTTGCTTAACCAATTTGGGTTCGAAGGGCTTGTCGCACAGGGCATTCACCCCAGCCTGAGATACATTACTTAAATGTGTATCGTTAGCCTCAGACGAGACCATTAAAATAGGCACGTGGGATTGTTGACTTTCATTACGGATAAATTGCGTTAATGCCAGTCCATCAACGCTGGGCATATTGTAATCAGTGATAATTAAATCAAACATATTATGACGCATTAATTCAATGGCTTGCGCACCATCTTCTGCTTCGGTAATCAGTTTTATCCCCAAATTACCAATAGTTCGCTTGATCACATTACGTGCCATGCGACTGTCATCAACCACAAGCACGCGTACATCGTGCACATCGAAGTGGCTTAAGTCGAGTTCATCGTGGCTGAGCAAATCGATGGTCGCATTTAGCGCCTTGCCTAAGTGTTCGGCATTAAAAGGTTTTGGCAGAATCGCGACTACGCCAGACTGGCGGAAAATCTCCAATTGTTCACGGCGACATTCACTTGAGATCAGCATAAATTGAATATCTTTATATTCACTTTTGCTGCGCAGGTAGTTCAAAAACTCGGTCGCTGTTCCATCTTCAAAATGCATTGCACTGGCAATGAGATCGGGTTTGTGTCGAGCAATGAGTCCTTTAGCCTCTTCAATATTGGCAGCATTTTCGATGCTAACAATGCCTTCTTGCTGTAAGCGCTTGATGATAATGCGGCGCTGGGTTTCCGATGGCTCAATAATAAGCATCGATAATTCGTTAGGCGATAAATGAGTCATAGTCACAAGCTATTGGGCTTTTTTAGAAAGGCGTTAACTTAGGCGAGAAATAACTGCTTCGCAACACATTAAATCAAGCTTTCAATTTTGCAGTTAAATAATCACGGGTTACCCGTGAAAATGCGATCCAATACTGTACTAATAGCAGGGCAATGATAGACAGCACCAGCGGTAACATCGGGATGTTATGACCCTCTACCACCACTTTAACGTCTTGAGGTGTAATCTGATAGGCGATAATGGCAGTAACCCCAAGTGCTGACAGGCCTAAGGTTTGTAATCCAATATAAATTTTGAGCACTAAGCTAGACCAAGGTGCTTGTGTCAGTATGCCAAACAAAACGGGTAATACACCTAAGGTAAACAAATCGAAGGAGGTGGTGGCGACAGCCCGTAATAGGGCAACAATGGCAAACAGAGTATAAAGGGTTATCAATAGGATTAGGCGTTTAGGCATAAAGTTAGGGTTACTGGCTAATGTGAAGTGGAGCAAGTGTAGGAAATGCCCCGAACTGAGTCCAGCATAACCGTATTATCATGTAGAATACGCCTTTGCTTGGGCATTAAATTAGGTTAAGTGATGACAGAAGTAGAATTTTGGGACTTAGTGACCCGCAGTGAACCAGCGCAATCCCAAGAGTCTTTGGTTGAGGCATTAAAGCTGAAACTGAGTAAACTGAGTGATGAAGAGCTAAAAGTCTTTGATAAGCTGTTTGGTCAACAGATGCGCCGAAGTTATTTATGGTCGGTTTGGGGGGCGGCTTATATCATTACGGGGTGTGATTCTGATTATGCCTTTGCCGAATTTCGCGCTTTTCTGATTTCACTTGGACAAGCCAGTTATGAGGCTGTGATTGCCCAGCCTGATTCGTTAGCGAAGTTAACTGCATGGCCAGAAAAGGATGGTTATGCCTATCCCTTTATTGAAGATTACGATCTTATTGCAGGGCAATTATACGAAGACCGAACGGGTAAAGAGTTGCCTTTTATGCCTTCGGGTAAAGCGACTCCCGTAGGCAAAAAATTTAGCACTAAACCCAAAGACTTAAGACAGCAATATCCTGAGCTTAGTGCGCGTTTTCCGTTTTAATTCGCCCTAAGAGCGCAAACATGCGTTACTGGTAACGTCGAAGGTCATGCCGTATTGGGTACACGTTTGGCGCATGAACTGATGCTCCTCCTGTGCTAATTGGCGGGTAAATTCTTGATCGAGCTGCTCAGTCAGGCGTTGCTCTGCAACTTGCTGTGACTGGGCCAGTTTATCGAAGTGCGATTTTACTGCTTGTTGCTGTTCGGCCGTCAGTGTCGCTGCATGGCTAGATAAACTGATCAGTGTGCTGAGTGTGAGCAGAGTGCATAAGGTAAACTTTGTTATCACTGCATGGCGTATGGGGGCCGTTTTTAGCTTCATAGATAAACTCCAAATTAAAATCACCAGAACTCGGTTGGTTTTTAAATCGTCGTTTGGCTTTCATCGTG
>NZ_AKZL01000040.1:0-41911 GCF_000282755.1 Shewanella sp. POL2 | reverse complement strand
GGAAGCTGCATTTTCCGGTTTTTAGCCAACGTTTGCGGTTGACTTCACCAATGCCGATATCCAAATCGATGGGCGAAATATTGATATCACCAATGATGGCGATGTCTTCATCATTGCTATGATTTGCGTGCAAATGCGTCATTAAGTCCTGATAAAACTTACGCTTAGCAGGGTACTTTGTCGGATGGTCGATGCTTTCGCCCTGAGGGAAATAACCATTCAACACAGTTAACGGACGGCCATTTGCCTGAGCAAAGGTGCCGATAATCATGCGGCGCTGGGCATCTTCTTCATCGGTTGCAAAGCCCTTTTGCACCTTAAGTGGGGCGACTTTGGAGAGCATGGCAACGCCATAGTGTGCCTTGCCACCGTGGTAATGCACGTGATAACCCATGGCCTCAACTTCGGCGAGCGGGAAGGCTTCATCGTGCACTTTGGTTTCTTGCAGACCGATAATATCGGGCTGATGGCTGTCGATTAACGCTTGCAATTGATGCAGGCGAGAACGCAATCCATTGATATTGAAAGAAACGATTTTCATTAAGGCAGAACTCGTTTGAAGGGTTTAACCACAACGCTTTGATATACGCCCGCCGCGAAGTAAGGATCTGCATCTGCCCAGGCTTGAGCTGTGGCTAACGAATCGAAATCTGCAACCACTAATGAGCCGCTAAACCCTGCATCACCTGGATTTTCGCTATCGATAGCCGGGTGTGGACCGGCAACGAGCAGGCGACCTTCATCGGCCAGTTCCTGTAAGCGTGCTAAATGTGCAGGGCGTGCTGCTAAACGTTTTTCTAAGCTGTTCTCAACATCTTGAGCTGAAATCATATACCACATTATTTGAGTTCCTTGCGTTGATCTTCGGGAAGATGTTTATAAAGGTAAAAGACGGTGATTACGGTATTAATCAGGGTTAAGGCGGTGAGGCCAAACACTTTAAAATTCACCCAAGTTTCTAATGGCAGACTAAAGGCGACATAGATATTGACTAGGCCACAGATGGCAAAAAAGCTTACCCAGTACCAAGTTACATGTGCCCAAATCTTATCGGCCACCTTCATCTCTTTACCCAACATGGACTTTAAAATCGACTTGTCGAGTAGTTGGCTCACGCCAAGGGCTAGGGCAAATAACGCATAAATAATAGTGACTTTCCACTTGATAAAGGCATCATCATGGAACACTAAGGTGAGGGTGCCAAACACTGTCACCATAGCGAAGGTAATCAGGTGCATCTTCTCCAATTTTTTATACAGCGCATAGGTCACGACTAATTGCAGTGCGGTGGCTGCGATTAAGGCGCCACTGGCGATATAAATATCGAAAAATTTATAGACGGCAAAAAAGATAACGAGTGGCAAAAAATCAAGCAGTTGTTTCATAAATAATCGTGTTAAGAAGACGTGGGCTTGAGTGTAGCACGGGGGGCTAGAGGGAAAAAGCCGTGAAAGGTGACCGATTGCTAACTGTTGCATGAAAGCGGCGGCAACGGCTGTTGTAATCCATATAGTCCATCAAGTCTGCGAGCTGCGACCGATAAGGCTAAGCGTGAGCAGCACATTTTGCTTGGGCGCGCGTAGCTAACGGGCAATCGCCGCAGCGATGACTATTCGTGAGTTGATACCTTAAGCAGCACACGCGGCGAATATTGCCCACGTCAGCAACTGGGGCGGGTAGCAGATTAATGCTGTTATAGAGTGGATTAACCTCGCCATCGTCAAAGGATGTTGTGTTAAATAGCAGCGCCTTGAGGTGCTCAAATTCAATTTCTGGCAATGCCATTTCGCCTAAATACCAGTGAATAAGGTAGCCTAAATGGCTCCAATACAGCTTTGCGGGAGTTGGGCTTAGACCGGTTAATCGCTCAACGCTAGGGATTAGATGGCTTTGAATCCACTTAATAAGTTGTCGCTCGCGGGGTGGCGTTACGACCGTGGATTTAACTATGGCGGCTTTCACTATGGCGGTTTTCACCTTAGGAGTGGGTGTTAATTGAAACTCAAAACCTGCGACTCTGCCCGAATTGTGGGGCCGAAGATAAAAATGTTCAGGCACTATATCAATCAGCTCAATCTGCTCAATGGTGCTCGCGAGTGAGTGCGGCGCGTTAATAATCCATTCCAACATGGGGGGCACTAACAGACCGAAATACCACTGTCCCCATAGCGAGTGCAGGGCTTTGGAGTTGCAGCTATGGCTGAGCAATATTTGCTCGGGAATATTTTCTGACGGGCTGGAAGATGAGGTTTTCCCCAAAGGTGGATAGGCCTTGGCAAAATCCAGTAATAGCGATTGATACACGGCTGGCTGACTCCAAGTATCAATATTGAGTCCTTGGGGCTTAGTGGTTGCCACAAAATGCTGGGCATAAAATGGGGCACGCAGCGCCAGTCGTTGATTAAACTCCTGAGCTACTTCAGTTAAATCTACTTGGCTTAACGCTGTTAAGTCGGTTGTTTGCGCGCCGACCACAGTGCCTAGACTCTGTGAGGGTTTGTGATGACACTGCTTGGTATGTTCAGGTTGAGTTCCTCTGGAAAGCTTGGCTAAGGTCGGTAGCGTTTCCCTTTGGCGCGCCATAATCACTCCTTTGGCTTGAATTGATTAAACTGCGGTGAGCCTACTCACCGCAGTTTTCATTGATGAACAGCTGGTTATCGACAGCCTGTTAGAAGCGATAATCCAAATTCACGCTCATGCTGCGCGGGGTGCCATATTGGAACTGGCTATATTGCCCCACTTGGCTGTAATAGGTTTTATCTAAGGCGTTGTGCACATTGGCGCTTAGCTTTAGCTGCTCGGTAAAGGCATAACTTGCCATTAAGCTTGCTAATGCGTAGGAGTCTTGCTCAACCTCGACTCTGCCTAAGGGCGAGTTCACGGTTTGATAAACTCGGCTTTGCCAATTTACCCCAGCGCCAAGCTGCAACTTGTTCCAATCACCGCTAAAGGTATAAGTGGTAAAGAGTTTTAGCTGCTGGCGAGGGGAAGTGGTGTTGATGCGATTGCCCTTAGGATCATCGGTACTGAATTGGGTGTAGCCGAAGTAGATATTCCAGTCATCGGTGATTTTGCCTGTGGATTCAAACTCAAAGCCTTGGGTTTTAGTGCCGTTAACCTCTCGATACACTGGGATAGTGGTGCCTGGCAGTACATCTCCGGTGCGTTCACCAACATTGTCTTGGCGAATTTCAAATACCGACAACGACATATCTAAGCTTTCATCCATTAAGCTGGCTTTAATGCCCGCTTCGTAGTTTTTGCCTTTGACGGGGTCGATGTAACTGGCATCGATGCGCTGCAAGGTTTGCGGCGCGAAAATATCCGTATAACTGGCGTAAAGCGAGTATTGCTCGCCCAGAGCGTAGGTCAAGCCAAAATAGGTGGTGAGCTCATTGTCGACCTTAAAGTCATACATGCTGCCAAAGTTATCTTGGTCGGTTTGCCACTGATTAAGGCGCAGCCCTGCGAGCAATGCCAAGGCATCGGTCAGATTAAGCTGCGTGGCCACATAGGCGGCGCTTTGCTCGGTTTCGCCGAAGGAGCCCGTGGTGTGAGTCTCCTTCCACTGAGGTTTTGGATATTGGAAGTTGGGATCGCGAAAATCTCCCAAGGGCGGCACTGCGGCCGTAGGATAATAGTAAGGGTTGGCAAACTCTTGGCGCTGACCCGTCCAGCCAAAAGTGAGCTGATGTTCTTGGCCAAACAGGGCAAACATTCCCTGCGCCCGTAGGTCTAGGTTATGTTGGGTTCGGCTACCGTCAATATAGGCGATGGAACCTGCGGTTGCACCAAGATTGGTCACAGGATCTGGATAACCCGTAGCCCACAGCACATTATATTCCAGTGAGTTATCGCCATAACTGTAGGTGCCTTTTAGCTCCCAACCGTTATCAAAACGATGTTCAAGGCTGGCGAAGGTATTGAGCCCTTGGGTATGCGCCGAGGCCCAATCGGGGGCCGTGGAGGTAGCGCGATCGTAATTTGTACGGCTGCCATCACTGTGGAACAGCGGCAGCCCGCCGGACATAGTGCCTTCGGGCGTGGTGTCTTGATAATCGACTCCTAAGGTCAGCAGTGTGCTGTCGCTAATATCGGTTTCAACAATGCCATAGATGGTGGTGCGTTGCTGCTGGTATCTGTCTTGGAAGGATTCTTTATCCTGATAGGCGGCGACAACACGGCCACGAATACTGCCACTGTCATTTAAACCGCTGGATAAATCGACCATGCCGCGCAGATTGTTCCATGAGCCGACACTCACTGAGGTGCTGCCCATAAATTCTTGCGTTGGGCGTTTACGAATAAGGTTAATCGCGGCCGAGGGGTTACCCGCACCTGTCATCAACCCTGTGGCGCCACGGACAATCTCCACCCGCTCGTAGATGGCGGTATCGATAAGGTTATCGCCGTAGTTAAAACGAGTGTCATAGGTGGTGGGCACGCCATCGTAAAGAATGCTAGTGACCGCAATCCCCCGCGAACTGATGCTGTATCTGTCGTTGTCCATTGGCCGGGCATTGATACCAGCCACGCTGGTCATGGCTTCAATCACACTGTTTAACTGCTGATCTTGCATCATTTGGCGAGTGACCGAGGTGACGGATTGCGGCGTATCTAAATAAGACAAATCTAGGCCTGTTGCCGTGTTCATCGCTGGGGTTTTGTAGCGCTTATCGTGGAGATCCTTAGCACCAACGACATTAATGATTTCAATGTCTTTGGTGGAGTTTTTTCTGGGTATCGCTAGTATCTGCATAAGCATAGGGCGTGCTGAGTATGGCTGAGCAGAGGATAAGCTCTGGGCGTGTGATGGCGAGTTGGCAGTGAGCAGCGAGTCGGTTGAGGGCGAAGGTTTTCATAATAATGATCTTAAATTCCATTTTGGCGGTTTGATTGACTAGGTTGTTTTTGGGCACAGATGAGTGCCCAGGGTGGGCGCAGGCCCACTCAAGGTTGAAAATGCTTTAGGGTTTTAGCTTCTTATTTGCTGAGCCAAAGGCATGGCTTTGCCTGAAGGCGGCTAGCGGATTATCAAGTCCGCCCGCAAAGCGCAGATTTTTTTCTCGGTCGGCAAGGTCAATCATCTGCTGGTTGTTATTGAGCTGAATGCGATTCAGGCAAGTGCGGACGAAGCTGTCTTTAAAGAGATCGTATTGTGCAAATTTGTCCGCCAAGTGCGGATGCTGGGCTTGATAGTCGCGTACATTGTCTGCCACCAACTCCCAAAATAGCGCTTCGCTCACTGCGGTTTGCTTATCCAGAATTGGCGCTAAGTAACGGAAAATACAGTCAAAAATATCGAGTAAGATATAGTTGAGCTTCATATCTTCTTCAAGCTCGACCGCAAGGCGTTGCACCTCTTTAGGTAGTGGCTCGCTACCGTTGAGTACTGCGACTTCTTCGCCGATATCCTTCATCAATATTTTGACTGGGATACCGGCATCGAGCACTAAAATCAGGTTCTCGCCATGGGGCATAAACACCAGATCATAGGCAAAGAAGGCGTGCAGTAGCGGCGATAAGTAGAGCTTGAGATAGCGCTTGACCCACTCCTTGGCGCTTAAGCCTGAGTGCTCAATTAGCGTAGTAATCAGTGCCTGTTCTTGATGATCTATGTGTAATAGCGCTGCCATGGTCATCAGGGTTTGCTGCGGCTCAATATGCGGTAGTGGGCTCTCACGCCATAGCGCCGACAGCATTTTCTTATAGGCGCTATCTTGGGTGAGTGCCTCTTCGTAATACCTGTGGTGATAACCAATCGCGGCGATTTCTTTGAGGATCACAAAACCTTGCTCGGCAAAATAGCTGTCGCTTTCGATAAGGTTGGCTACCCAAGCGTTGATCTGCGGGGTGCAGCTCATATACAGCGGCGAAAGCCCGCGCATAAAGCCCATGTTTAAGATAGAAAGCGCGGTTTTGACGTAGCATTTTTGCGGCGCACTTAAGTTAAAGAAGGTGCGGATCGATTGCTGAACTTGGTAGCAATCTTGGCTTTGGCCAAGGTAAATAATGTCGCCGAGGGCGATTTCGCCGGCAAAGGTGCGGGCAATCTTTTCGCGCCATTGCCACGGATGAACGGGCATAAAATAAAAGCTATTGGCCGCTTGCCCCAGTGCGCTTAAGTGTTGTTGAAACTCGGTGAACTGTTCACCAAGCTCCTGTTTTAGCAAGGTATCATGGTCTAATCCTTCGAGGGAGGAGAAGGTGGTTTTGTCCTTACGCACCGCAATCCACACTAGCTGAAGCGCGCTGGCACTCTCGGGGGCAAATTGGTAATAGTCCTGCATATCAAAACCAATGCGGCCATTGTTGGCAATAAACACCGGATGCCCCTCGGTCATGCCCGCCTCAATAGTTTGATAATCGGCCTTAGCGAGTGTAGCGGCGGGGATGGCTTGATGGGCCAACTTGTAGGCCTTGCTGTAGAGGGTGCTGGTGATTTCTTCAAGATAAGTGGGCAACAGGGTTTCACTGATGCCAAGCACATTTTTTAAGCTGATTATCAGCCTCATGGCATCGAGGGGTCTTTCAGTGCCCGCACTGGTGACTCGGATAGAATCTGTCGCGATATCAAGGTGGTCGAGCTGATAATGGCGCGCGCTAAAGTAATACGTGCAGTCATTTAACCTGAGCTCATAGTGATTTACCTTTGCGCCTTGGGCGTAAATCTGTGGGGTGATGAGCTTCTCATGGGTAAACTCACAGAGGATTTTTTTCACTAAATGGCGATTGGCTGCCTGCCAATGTTGGGGCGTTAAATGGACGGGCACATGGGCGTAAGAGGGTAAGGCCTCGATATTCGGCAACTCGGTTTGGGCGCATCGTTTGAGTAATAAGGCGTTAGTGGCTAAGTTCATCGGTTCACCTACAAAGTGATAAGGTTAAAAGTGACTGGGTAACAGGACGATTTTTACTCGGCAATTGGGGGGCGGCTTGAGTTGCCGTCTGGCGGCTTTGGGCACTGCAAAAACCTAAAAACGCAGCTTTGGTACTGAGTTGGATGGCTTTTTGGTAGCGGATCCCAATCTGGCAATTTAAGCGGTGAATTTTGTGATTTTGCTGATCTGGCTCGACTACCAGTCGCGTAAACGCGAGGGTTTCAAGGACAAGTTGGGCGATAGCCTCCATCACTTGGCGGGATAAGCCATGAACGGGTTTGCCTTCAATCGGCGCAAGGATTAAATGCATACCGCAATCGAGCGGCTTAACCTGATAGTGCAGGCCAATTTCGTCATGGGAGGGATCGTATAACTCCACCATAAACAGCGGTTTGGTTTGCCATTCACCGATCAGCGAGAGCTTGTGCTCGCTTGGCGCCATCGCTTGAGCAAGTGCATCAAGACTCATCCCCTGCATACCCCAAAACTTGGCATAGTCTTGGTTAAGCCATGATTGCAGCATGGCAATGTCTTGCTCAAGGTTCAGTGGTTTAAGCACAAACTCATTGATTACAATCTGTTTTGAGAGCAAATCTAAACAGCGTTGGCTCCATTGGCTGGCCATTACAGTGCCTCCTTATTCGGTGCCATTAAGGCCGATGTACTGCCACCAGAAGGGCTTATCCGTAGCACGGTTTGTGGCTCATTACTGGGTTGTTGCGTGGGCTTGGCTGACGGATTTAACTCCTGACAAGGCTTAGAAGACGCAACCGCTGAGTGAGTGTTGCTTTCGACGGGTTGGTTTTTCGCGTCGTTGATGTTGTTGGGGTCAAAGGTTTGGAAGGCGATCCGCGTTTCAATCGGATAGGGGGCGTAACCTAAAACCGCTTGCAGAATGATGGCATTGCGATAGCAGCCCATACCCAAATCGGGTGAACTAATGCCATGGGTATGTAGGCCCGCATTTTGGATAAAAATATCGCCTCTGACATCGATGCCATAGTCACGCTGGATGGCGAGTTGGCCACGATCATCAAATTCGATTTGTGATTTAATTCCTTGAATAAAATCAGGTAAACGATATTGATAGCCAGTGCCTAAGACGACGGCACCTGTCAGTTGCTCGAAGGCATATTCTTGCTCGAGGTGGTTGAACTTGAGTGTCAGCTTGTCGCCCGAGGTGTCGATTGCTGTCAGTGCCACGTTAGTCAGCAGCTGGCATTGGATATCGCTGACTAAACGCTTTTGGTAAAGGAGGTCATAAATATCGTTGATTAGCTCGGCATTGATCCCCTTGTAGAGTGACTTTTGCTCTGCGATTAAGTGATGGCGTTTTTCCGGCGACAGCTCGTGGAAATAATCAACATAATCTGGCGAGGTCATCTCTAGGGTGAGTTTGGTGTATTCCAGCGGATAAAAGCGTGGCGAGCGGGTCATCCAATTTAATTGATAACCATATATTTCAATATCTTGTAGAAGATCGTAAAAGATTTCCGCAGCACTTTGGCCACTGCCAATCACTGTGATAGCACTTTGGCTTTGCAAGTAGGCTTTTTGCCGGATATAGCTGGCGCTGTGCATGACACGCGGGTCTTGAATTGGGCAATTATCGGGTAGATAGGGAGTCGTGCCAGTACCTAATACCAGTTTGCGGCAGAGATAAGTGTGGGGTTTACCACTGCGTCTATCTACTCCCGTAACATGGTAGATGCCTTCACCGGCGTTGTAATCTAATTGTGTGACCTTAAAACCGAATTTTAGGTTGGAGAGTTGTTTGCTAACCCATTGGCAATATTGGTTATATTCATGCCTTGGGAGAAAGAAGTTTTCACGGATATAAAAGGAATAGAGTCGGCCTGTTTGTTTGGCAAAGTTAAGATAACTAAAACGACTTGTCGGATCGGCCATAGTGACCAAATCGGACATAAAAGGTGTTTGTAATCGAGAGGAGTTGATCAGCATACCCGGGTGCCAATCAAACTCGGTTTTAGCATCTAAAAATAAACAGTTGAAGTTATTAAGAGGTTCACACAGAGCCGCCAGTCCTAGATTAAATGGGCCTATGCCAATGCCGAGTAGATCGTAAATCGTACGATCAGTTTCCTTTTTTGGGGTAGTCACTTACGCCTCCTTGAATTCCTATTAAAACGGTTGCAGCCACCATCGACTGATGGATGAGTAGATGAGTGGACCTCTCTACTGTTGCTTTATGAATCATTCTTTTGTGCTGCCGAACAGGAGCTTTACCGCTTGTTTTGCTATTACTCGCTCAGTGCAACGAGGAATAAATTAGCATTATAAAAATTACAAATGCAAATCATTCTCATTTGTTACTTGTAGGATGAGTCGTACTTTTGACTGTTAAATAAAAGGCTGAAATACGGTTTGTCGGTGAGTTGATCAATGGGGAAGAAGGAAGGTCTAAGAGGTGTCTAAATATATCAACAAAAATAATATTTATTTAAAAACAGTTAATTAAGTTGTTTTTTGGTTGGTGGGATTTTGCACTAATTGTTTTTAGTGGCTTTTTAGGAGGCAACGAAAGTATGAATAACTGCTGAGTGTAAATCGACTGTAAATCCGAATTAGTTCGTCAATAAACACTGCTAGTAAGCCATAAAAGATCGGATAAGCAAACGTAAAAGCCATCTTAAAAATGGCTTTTTGTTGAGTCAAAAGCAGGGGGAGAAGCAAAGGCCTAAGGTAATTGCACAAAAGCGGCGGTAAGTTTACGCACTAGGGGCAATACCATCAGCAGAGTCGGGAATGCCACCACCCAAGAGATAAACCATGCGCTCAACCAGAGCTCAACAAATTGTGCAGATGCGCCGACACCATTAAAAGTACTGATCCCAGAAACGATGCAACTCATTAAAATAGAAAGAAAAAATGGCATCACAACTGTGGCGTATTTTGCGGGTAACTTTGGTGTACCAAAAATAGTGCGGCTTTTATTTGTTGGTACAGAGTGTAAGCTGGACATGGAAACCTCAACAGGGTGTGACTTAGGCGAAAGAGCTTGCTGATTAGTGCTTAAGATTTACATGTATTTATGTAAACCCAAAGCGCAATCCGTTCGCCATTTTAGGAGCAAAACACGGCAAAAGCTATGGTGATACAGACCGATACTGGTCGTTTTGCATTGGGTGAATAATCAGAACTAATCGTTTTATCGCCTAGGTTTGCCAATTGGTTGCCCATAATTCCCCGGTAACGTTGACCCAATGACCGCGAGAAATTGGTGAGGTACCAAGTTCATTATCAAAGGGTAGGGGGAAACTTGATTGCAGTAAATATACAGTATCATCAGGCGTTTGGGTGATTTCAACAATTTGTCCCGAGGCCTCAAAGTGACAATTATGTTTGGGGAATTGCAGACTTTGGCGATGTTCAATAATGTCGGTTTGCAAATTTGCCTTGGCTAAACGGCCAAACAGTTCAACCGTCACCCATTGATTGACGGGGAAACGTTGCTTAGCTTGTTGATCATTGCCTTGATAGTAAAACCACACTGGAGCGCCATTATCCCATTGGGCAGCGACTTCACCTTGAAAACCACAGCCCCAAGGTGTGACGTCGAGAATATAGATCCGATACTGCATATAAAGTCCATTTACCATAACAAAAGCGTCGATATTATTTGCGCTATATTAACATTTATCTCGTAAACGCATGAGACATAGATCCTAATATAAGCCTTGGGTTTGACAGTTTTAAGATGCTGTTGATTCTGTGCTAGCCATGGTTGTTACTGCTATGGGGAATATATAAAAAAGGGCCAACTCTGCTGATTTGGCCCTAAATCGGGATGTTATTCAGATGAATAGATTAGGTTGCCGCTTTCATCGCGCGGGTAAAATCGCCTAATGCTGCGAGCAGTTTCACTTCATCCTGTTGATAGGTTTCGATAATTTTCACCACGGCCGAGCCAGAAATTGCACCCGCGGCGCCTGCTTGAATGGCGGCGCTCACTTGAGCAGGCTCTGCAATCCCAAAGCCTAATAGCGGTGGCGGCGCATTAAATGCTTGCAGCTTAGCTAAAATTTCTTCAACGGGCGTACCTGCCTTAGTGTCTGTACCTGTTACGCCAGCGCGGGACAATAGATAGGTATAGCCTTCACCACTTTGGCTGACCTTCGCAAGGGTGTCACTGTCGGCATTGGGCGGCGCAATAAAAATTGGCGCAATGCCATGGGCTTTGGCCGCTTGAATAAATAGTGCGGCTTCTTCAACTGGCACATCGGCAATTAACACTGAATCCACGCCCGCTTGCTGCGCTTTGGCATAAAAAGCATCTATGCCATTGGCGAATACGAGGTTCGCATACAGCAATAACCCAATTGGAAGTTCAGGGTATTTAGCGCGGATCTTGGCCAGCAATTCAAAGCAGGCTGTTGGTGTTGTACCCGCGGCTAAGGCTCTGAGATTTGCGCCTTGGATCACGGGGCCATCGGCGAGCGGATCAGAGAAGGGAAAGCCTAACTCCAGCGCATCGGCACCGTTTTGCACTAAGGTGTCGATAATTTTCAGTGACAGCTCAGGACTAGGATCACCCAAAGTAACAAAGGGCACAAAGGCGCCGCGGCCTTCGGCTTTTAAACGGCTAAAAGCGGCGTGATAACGGCCAGCTTGATGAGGGATAGTTTGGTTTGAAATGCTGCTCATCTTAGTTATTCCTCTTTACCGTTTAAAATGTCTGACACAGTGAAAATATCCTTATCGCCTCGGCCTGAGAGGTTGACAACCAAAATGGTCTCTTTGGTGCACTCTTTCGCCAGACGCATTGCATAGGCTAGGGCGTGGGCCGATTCGAGCGCCGGAATAATCCCTTCGCTGCGAGCCAGTAATTGGAAGGCTTCTAGGGCTTCATCATCGGTGGCCGATTCATAGCGGGCACGGCCGATGGCGTTCAAATGGGCATGCTGTGGGCCGACCGAGGGAAAGTCTAATCCTGCTGAAATCGAGTAAGACTCTTCGATTTGGCCTTCGTTGTCCTGCATCAATGGGGCTTTCATACCAAAGAAAATCCCGGTTTTACCATGTTTTAGCGGCGCGCCGTGCATATGGGTATCAATACCTTTACCCGCAGGCTCGACGCCAATCAGCTCAACATTGGCTTCATCAATAAAGTCGGCAAACATCCCGATAGCATTGGAGCCGCCGCCGACACAGGCGATGACCGCATCGGGCAGGCGACCTTCGCGCTCAAGTATTTGTTTTTTGGTTTCTTCACCAATAATACGTTGGAATTCACGCACTATGGTCGGGAACGGATGTGGTCCAGCAGCTGTGCCGAGCAGATAGTGGGCTTTTTCGTAGCTACCAGACCAGTCGCGCATCGCCTCGTTACAGGCGTCTTTTAAGGTGGCAGAACCAGAGGTTACAGGGATAACCTCGGCGCCCATCAGCCGCATTCTAAATACGTTAGGTGATTGGCGGGCAACGTCTTTCGCGCCCATATACACTTTGCATTTTAATCCCAGCAGTGCACAGGCAAGGGCGGTGGCAACACCGTGTTGGCCTGCACCCGTTTCGGCAATGATTTCTTTTTTACCCATACGCTTAGCCAGTAACGCTTGGCCTAATACCTGGTTGGTTTTATGGGCGCCGCCGTGGAGTAAATCTTCCCGCTTGAGGTAGATTTTAACCATGGGATTGGGGCTTAAATTTCGGGTTAAGGTGAGCGCTGTGGGGCGACCCGCGTAGTTTTTCAGTAAGTCGGTAAACTCGGCTTGGAAGGACTCATCGGTTTGTGCGTCGACAAAAGCACCCTCAAGTTGCTTGAGGGCGGGGACTAAAATCTGCGGTACATACATACCACCGTATTCGCCGAAATAAGGGTTAAGCTTTAACTGTGACATACCTTGTTCCTTATCCTATTTATTTGTTTCGATGGCGGTTTAGGTTAACGCCATCGAGTTTCAATTCTTGCTAGCCTGTGCTTTGCACAGTTTTTTATAAAAGTGGGTCTAGAGTCGTAATTGACTAAATGCCGCTTGGATCTTCTCTGCCGACTTAATGCCAGGGGCGGTTTCGAGGCCAGAGTTAAAATCTAAACCGTAAAACCCTTGAGCATTGGCACGGGCAGCATTGTCCGCATTGAGGCCACCCGCGAGCATGGCCTCGGCTTTATGGGCAATGGGGAGTTGCCAATCAAAGACTTGCCCCGTGCCACCAAAACCTGCGTCATTCTTGCTATCAAAGAGATAACGCTGCACCCCTCTTGGCATAGCAGCAAGTTCGCAGCTTTGAGCATCGACACTGATCGCCTTCCAAATTTGGGTGTTCAGTCCGGCCTGTTGCAGCAATTGGCTTAGCTCGGCAATTTCCAACTCAGTTTCGCTGCCGTGCAGTTGCAGCGCGGCTAAGCCACATTCTTGGGCGATACTCACCATGAACTCAGGCGTGCTATTCACACATACGCCAACAAACTCAATGGCGGGCAAGTTGGCGGCACGGTATTGCTCGACTAACTGTTTGGCGGCATCTTTTGTGAGTGCTCGTGGTGATTTTTCAGCAAAAATGAGTCCAGCATAAACTGCGCCCGCAGTGGCTGCTGCTTGAATATCCTCAAGTCGGGTGAGACCGCAGACTTTATTGTGACCGAAGATCAATTTACGACAGGCTAAATCAATGTCTTCTTCGGCCATAATCGAGCTACCGACCAAGAAGCCATCGACCAATGGACTTAAGCGGCGTACTTGATCGTTAGTGTAAATGCCCGATTCGCTGATCACCACGCGATCGCTGCCGATGTGTGGCGCAAGGGCTTCTGTGGTGGCTAAATCGGTACTTAAATCTCGCAAGTTACGGTTATTTATGCCAATAATTGGTGCATTTAAGGCGATGGCTCGTCTTAGTTCTTCCTCATTACTGACTTCGGTCAATACATCGAGTTGATACTTGGCCGCTTCGCTGGCAAGTTGCTGATATCGCTTATCATCGAGCACAGAAAGCATCAGTAGAATCGCATCGGCGCCCTGATGTGCGGCCAACTTGATTTGATATTCATCAACAAAAAAGTCTTTACACAGAATCGGTTGGCTCACTTTGGCCCGCACTTTCGGGATATAGCCCATGTCCCCTTGGAAAAATTGCTCATCGGTTAAGACCGAAATCCCCGCAGCATACTTGGCATAAATCGAGGCGATGGCTTCGACATCAAAGTCTCTACGGATTAAGCCTTTGGATGGACTGGCTTTTTTGCACTCTAAAATATAACCCGCCTTCGGGGCTTTTAAGGCGGCAAATAGACTACGGTCCGAGATTTTTGGGGTTAAGCTGTCTTCAGGAAAACGCAACTTAAGGGCGGCGATATGGGCGGCCTTAGTATCGACGATACGGGTTAAAACGTTGGCTTTTGCGGTACTGGTTTGCATGCTACCCCTTACATCCTGCGATGCTTGATTATCTTCCGAGCGATGCGCGTCGGGTTGTTGAACCTGTGCCATGGTCATTATTCCTGTGCTTCGCTGCTGACTTTAGCGAGTTGATTCAGTAATTCAAAGGCTTTGCCGCTTTTTATGGTATTGAGCGCAAGGGCGGTGCCGGCTTTGACTGAGTCCGATAGGCCACACAGATATAAGGCACAACCCGCATTGATGGCAACCGCATGGGTGTGGGCATCGCTGCCTTGTCCTTGCAAAATCGATTGCGTGATTTGGGCGTTCTGTGCAGGCTCGCCCCCTTCAAGCTCAGTAATGTGGGCTTGAGGCACACCAAAATCCGCCGGTGTTAATTGATATTCAATAATCTCACCGTCTTTGAGTTCGGCGACCTGTGTGCTGCCATGGAGCGCTACTTCATCTAAACCACTGCCATGTACTACCATGGCCCTTTGCGTGCCAAGGGCCTGCAGTACGCGGGCGATAGGCGTCACTAGCTCTGGGCTATATACCCCAAGCAACATAAATTCTGGGCGCGCTGGGTTAATCAATGGCCCTAACACATTGAATAAGGTGCGAGTTTTCAGGGCTTGGCGCACAGGCACAGCATGTTTGACACCGCCATGGTAGTGGGGCGCAAACAGGAAGCACAGATTGAGTGATTCGAGGCAGCGGCCCGCCAGCTCGGGTGACATAGTTAAATCGATGCCAAATTGGGCGAGTAAATCTGACGAGCCCGATTTGCTCGAGACGGAACGATTACCGTGTTTTGCGACCTTGGCGCCAGCAGCTGCGGCGACAAAGGCGGCTGTGGTGGAGATATTAATGGTATTAAAACCATCGCCTCCGGTGCCGACGATATCGATAATCCCTTGGCTGCGGCTTGATTCCGAATAAGGGAAAGGCTTAGCGGCGGCGCGCATCGCATCGGCGGCGCCACTGATTTCAGCTATGGTTTCGCCGCGAATTTTAAGCGCCATTAACATCGCCGCCATCACGGCCTCATTCATTTCACCTTGGATAAGGGTGCTAAAGAGTCTGGCGGTTTGCTCGCGTGTTAACGCCTTGCCCTGAAACAAGATATCGAGCAGGGGCTGAATCGATGTTGCATTCATTATTGCGCTCCTGCGGTATTGTGGGCGATGTCTTGAGTCAAAAAGCTTAAGGTTTGGGTTAACAATGTGCTGCCCAAGGTCGTTAAGATGGATTCTGGATGAAACTGAAAACCGACTGCCCTGTGCTCGGCATGCAAAATCGCCATAGGCATATCTTCTGTGGTGGCAATAACATCAAGACAATCAGGTACTTTTGTGGCTACTAAGCTGTGGTAGCGGGCGACAGGTAAGGGCGAAGGTAAGTTAGCAAACACGCCTTCACCATTATGGAAGGTGGGACTGGCTTTGCCGTGCACGACAAAAGGCGCGCGCTCCACTTTGCCACCGTAATATTCCACCATGGCTTGATGACCCAGGCAGATCCCCAGCATAGGCACTTTGCCCGCGACTTTGTCTATTAGCGCCATCATAGAGCCCGCTTCATGGGGCGCACCTGGGCCTGGCGATAAGACTAAGGCGCTAGGCTCGGTTTCCGCCAACACCTTGTCGGCAATATAGTCGGCGGCAACATCGTTACGGTAGATCACCACTTCACAGCCAAGGCTTCTAAATTGGTCGACTAAGTTGTAGGTGAAGGAGTCAAAGTTATCGAGTAAATAGAGTTTCATCTTAGGCTCCTTATCTTGGTTGTTCAGTCGTAGTGGTCGCAGTTGCTTGATGGCTTTCATCCAAGCCTGCGCCCATTTTGATGGCTGAAATCACTGCCTGCGCCTTTTGGCGGGTTTCATCGGCTTCACTTTGAGGATCTGAGTCAAATACCACGCCAGCTCCTGCTTGGATATGAGCAACACCGTCTTTCACAAAGGCGGAGCGGATAACGATACAGGTGTCCATATCCCCAAGGGCGTTGAGGTAACCTACGGCGCCGCCATAGCTGCCTCGGCGGGTCTTTTCCGCCTGACGCACCAATTGCGAGGCGCGCACTTTCGGGGCGCCAACCAGGGTGCCCATATTCATACAGGCTTGGTAGGCGTGGAGCGCATCTAAGTCTTGGCGTAATTGGCCAGTAACGCGGCTGACTAAGTGCATTACGTGGGAATAACGGTCGACTTTAAGTAACTCGGCTACTTTACGACTGCCACTTTGGCTGATTCGAGCGATATCATTACGGGCTAAATCAACCAACATTAAGTGCTCGGAGAGCTCTTTTTTATCTAAGCGCAATTCGAGTTCGATACGGCTATCGAGGTCGAAATCAATCTCGCCGCTGGCGGTTTTGCCGCGCTTACGGGTGCCTGCAATCGGGTAGACTTCGACCTGATTGTTGCTGGCTTCATATTTCAGTGCGCTCTCGGGTGAGGCGCCAAACAGGGTGAAGTCATGACCCCTGAAATAAAACATATAAGGGCTGGGATTGGTTAGACGTAGTGCGCGGTAAGCCCCTAAGGTATTTGGGCAGGGCAGGCTAAAACTGCGTGAGGGCACCACTTGGAAGATATCGCCCGCAATAATGTGTTCTTTTAAATCGATAACGGTTTGTTTAAAGGCCTCATCACTGATATTGACTTGCTCAGTCGCTGTTATCCCAACCAGCGCGGGCGCAGGTTCTATATCATTGGCTAAGGTTTGGCAGTCAGCGCTAATGTGGCTAGCTCGTTTGGCTAAGGCTTGGGTCACTTCAACCAGTTTTGCAGAACCTTCACTAAAATTGTGGGTGATGATTTCGGCTTGTTTCTGCTTGTGATCAATAAGAATTAAGGTTTCGGCAAGATAAAATAAATAATCAGGGCAATCATTTGCACCATTTGGTGCTTTAGGCAGTGGCTCCACTGTATCAATCAAATCGTAGGAAAGTACGCCACCTAAAAATAAGTCTTCGAATGCTGGCGTCTGACCACAGTCGATATGTTTAACAAACAAGCGTAAACCATCAAGTGGCGAGGTGGACTTTAAGCGGGCATCTTCGTCCTTAAGCTCAGTGTCTTTTTGTAGCGTGACCACTAAGTTGTGGCCATCGCGTTGGCATTGAGTTTGGCTTGAGCGAGCACTAAAAAATTGCTCGATGGGGGCAAGTAAACTGGCACCATTGTCGCTCAGTGCGCTAAAGCGTAAACAATACCCGTCGCAGCGGATCATCAGCGCCGCATGGGTCATCACCATGCTCTTAAGATTTTCCTTGCTGTTTATTTCTGCTGATTCCAACAACATGGTATGGGGCGCATCTTGAGTGATGTGTTGGTACAAACGCAGCGGATCGCTATGGTATGCCAAGGTGGCCTTGATCGTATGTGAACGTGCAAATGTCTGCGGAGGTGAGGGGAAATTCCCTCCGTCGGCTTGGGTAACCTGATTAAATGTCTTTAGGGTCATGCTGTTATCTCGCTTTTATCCGTTTACCGCGTTGCAGACATTTTTCGCACCAACAAAAAAGCCCGCATTTCTGCGGGCTTTTGTTGATTCTGTTACTTTCAAATGAGCACAGAGCTTCACACCACCCGCTACGTTGGGAAGTGCCACCACCAAATGATGTTGAAAGAAGCGTTAGTATGGGTCATTCAAAAGGGTCTCAATAATTCGTTAGTTGAGCTATAGAAAACATGAGCCTGAGGCGAAAGTCAATTGAATATTTTTCAAAATGATGGATTCATGTGGCTAACTCACTGTGTCAAATGCGGTTCCTGCTGGATAAAGTGTGAGATAAATGCACATTTCATCTTAAATTAACGTACAATAACGGCATGAATACTCAAAGCATCTTGGCTGACTTGCACAGCCACACGACCGCATCTGACGGTCATCTCACGCCGTCCGAGCTGGTCGCCAGAGCCCTTGAAAAGGGCGTGCAGTTATTTGCGATAACGGATCACGATACGGTTGCAGGCTTAAGTGAAGCCCGCGCCTTCAATCAAGCGCAGACCGAACCGTTAAAGCTGATTTCTGGGGTTGAGATTTCAACCCGATGGAATAGTTACGATATTCACATTGTGGCGCTCAATTTTGATGAAACCCACACAGAGTTATTAACGTTTTTAGAAAACCAGCGTGACTTACGTGAGCTTCGTGCCGAAGAAATCGGCCATCGATTGGCTAAAGCCGGGATCGAAGGCGCCTATGAAGGCGCAAAAGCAATTGCGGCAGGCGCAGCGTTAAGCCGTGGTCACTATGCTCGTTGGCTTGCCGATCACGGTTATGCGGTGGATATGCCCAGTGTATTTAAGCGTTACTTAGCCCGTGGTAAGACGGGTTATGTGCCCAATAATTGGGGCGATATGGCCAGCGCAATTAAGGTGATCCACAACGCGGGCGGGCTCGCGGTATTGGCACATCCGAGTGGTTATAAGCTGTCTGCCAAGTGGTTAAAGCGTTTAGTGCGAGAATTTAAAGAAGCAGGCGGGGATGCCATGGAAGTGGTGCTCGGCCAGCAAACGGTGGATGATAGGGCCAATTTAGTGGCGCTGAGTGTCCAAAATCAGTTGCTTGCATCGATAGGAAGTGATTTTCACTTTCCAAGCAATTGGATTGAATTAGGTAAAAATCTCTACCAGCCTCAAGGTATTGATTGGGTCTGGCAGTCGGGATCTTGGATGGAACGACCATGAGTCAATTTTTTTATGTACACGAAGTAAATCCACAGACACGTTTGATTAGTCAAGCCGTGGCTGTGCTGAAGTCCGGCGGCGTAATTGTGTATCCAACCGATTCGGGTTATGCCCTCGGTTGCATGATCGGTGAGAAAGACGCAATGACGCGCATTACTCGCATTCGTCAAATCGAACACGATCATAATTTCTCGTTAATGTGCCGTGACTTATCTGAATTAGCGACCTACGCCAAGGTGGATAATCAGGCCTATCGCATCCTAAAAAGTTGCACGCCAGGGCCGTACACTTTCATTTTTAAGGCGAGTAAGGAAGTGCCCCGTCGTCTGCAAAATGACAAGAAAAAAACCATTGGTATCCGCGTGCCAGACAATGTGATTGCCTTAGCACTGCTCGAGGCGTTAGATGCGCCGTTGATGTCGACCAGTTTAGTGATGCCAAACGCAGAATTTGCCGAGTCGGACCCTGAACATATTCGCGACCTGTTAGAGCATCAAGTGGATGTGATTATTCATGGTGGTTATTTAGGTGAAAAGCCAACCACTGTCATCGATATGTCGGAAGATGGGTTCGAAGTCCTGCGTGAAGGCGCTGGGGATGTGACTCCGTTTCTGTAAAATCAGGTTTGTCTCAGCGATAGTGTATGGCAGCGTATGTTAGCCCGATAAAACCGTCATTTGGCAGTTTTATCGCCATTAAATTACGGGTATAATCGCGCGTTTGCGAAGAAGCGAGTCAACTCGATTTAATGAGACTGATACTGTTTGCTTGGGAATGGCGGTTTCAAGGTGATTGTTTTACATGGGGATAGCGGATGCAGGGCACGCAACAAAGTTTACCCTTAGCCGTTGTTCGTGGTCAGGCGATGACCGAAATGCCGCAGGATTTGTTTATTCCACCTGAGGCGTTGGAAGTGTTCTTGGAGTCCTTTGAAGGGCCGCTAGACTTACTTTTGTATCTGATCCGTAAGCAAAAATTAGATGTTGTCGATTTACCCATTTCTCAGATCACCGCGCAATATTTAGAATATATCGCGATGCTCACTCAGGCGCGTATTGAACTGGCCTCGGATTATTTGGTCATGGCGGCTACACTGGCTGAGATTAAATCCCGTCTGCTGCTGCCGCGTATGGTGGCGGAAGATGAGGTGGAAGAAGATCCACGGGCCCAGTTGATCCGTCAATTGAAGGCCTATGAGGTAATCAAGGAAGCCTCGCAAAAAATTGATGATTTACCTCGGCTTGAACGCGATGTGTTTCAAGCAATCGCGGCACCTTCACCGAATATCAAACCTTTGGTGATTCCGCCTGATGTATCGTTATTTGAAATCGCCCGCGCCTTTGGCGAGGTGCTTAAACGTATCGATGCCAATGAAGATCATCATGTTAAGCGTGAACAGTTATCGACCCGCGAGCGCATGAGCCAAATTTTAGCCATGCTTAATAGCGAGACGTTTACGCCCTTTGAGCGTTTATTCAGTGTCGAAGAAGGCCGCGCCGGTGTGGTGGTGACCTTTTTAGCGCTAATGGAATTGGTCAAAGAATTATTAGTGGAATTGTACCAAACAGAGCCGTTTTCAACTATTTATGTAAAGGCCTATTAATTGATGCAGATAAATCCAATTCAATTAAAACAGCTTATTGAAGCGAGTCTGTTTGTATTGGGGAAACCCTTGTCGGTGAAAATGTTGAAAGAAACCGTGTTGGCGGATTTCAGTGTTTCCAGAGACAAAATCAAAGCCGCATTGGACGAGTTGCAACAGGATTATCAGGAACGGGGTGTTCAACTTGTGAAAGTGGCTGGAGGTTATCGCTTCCAGACCTTGGAAGTCCTGAGTCCGTTTTTGCAACCCCTGTGGCAGGAAAAAGCACCTAAGTATTCGCGGGCAACATTAGAGACTCTGGCGGTGATCGCCTATCGTCAACCTGTGACCCGTGGCGATATTGAGCAGGTGCGTGGTGTGGCCATTAGTAGCCACATCATCAAAAGTTTGTCAGATAGACATTGGATTAAAGTCGTTGGCCATAAAGAAGTCCCGGGGCGACCCGCACTCTACGCCACGACCTTAGAATTTTTAGCCTATTTTGGCTTAGATACCCTCGCGGATTTACCCGCGCTTACGGATACTGAGTCATTGCAGGCGGTATTTTCGGGTTTGAAAGTAACGCCTGAACAGTCAGAAGAGCAAGATACTAATGAGTGAAAAATTGCAGAAAGTCTTGGCCCGTGCAGGCCATGGCTCCCGTCGTGAGATGGAGGCATGGATTGCTGCAGGCCGAGTTAGTATTGATGGCGTGATTGCCAATCTTGGCGATCGTATCGAAGCTGATGCAAAAGTACGTATCGATGGTCGAGCCATATCGCTCAAGTCTGCCGATGATGTGATTTGCCGCGTGCTGGCCTATCACAAACCCGAAGGTGAGATTTGTAGCCGTAAAGACCCTGAAGGTCGTCCAACTGTGTTTGATCGCTTGCCTAAAGTGCGTGATTCGCGCTGGGTTGCGGTAGGCCGTCTGGATATCAACACTTCAGGCCTATTGCTGTTTACCTCTGATGGTGAACTGGCAAACCGTTTGATGCACCCGTCTAACGAAGTTGAACGCGAATACGCGGTTCGTACCTTTGGTGAAGTACCAGAGGCTGCGGTACAACGTCTGCGTACCGGCGTGATGTTAGAAGACGGTATGGCGCAGTTTGATGCCATTAAAGCCGCGGGTGGTGAGGGTATGAACCAATGGTGGCACGTGTGTTTACGTGAAGGCCGTAACCGTGAAGTGCGCCGTTTATGGGAATCCCAAGAGGTGCAAGTTAGCCGTCTTATCCGTGTGCGCTATGGTATGGTGGAATTACCTAAATCTTTACCCCGTGGTGGTTGGATTGAATTGCCAATTGAGCAAGTTAACTACCTGCGCCAATTAGCGGGCCTTGAACCTGAAACTCGCACTATGCTGGCTGCAGATAAACACAGTGTGGCCCGTGCGCAGGTGAAGAGTGCCAAAATTCGCCGCGCTGTACGTAAGCATAAAGTCACCTCAACGGGTAAATCGAAGCCAACGCGTCAACGTAGTTAATCGGTTTATGTTACCCAGTTAAAAGGCCGCTTGCGGCCTTTTTTGCTTTCTGTAGCCTATGGTTATGCTATAACAAGCCTAAAGATGACGAGGAGATGAACCATGGAATTAATATCGGTCAAGCGAATTTGGGCGCAAGGTGAGCATAATGCTTTTACCGATCTGGTGTTATACCAAGGGGCATTATTTTGTGTATTTCGAGAAGGCTCTGCTCACGTATCTCCTGATGGCGCTTTACGTATTCTTTGCTCCCATGATGCCGGGGAAAATTGGCAAAGTGTGGCGCTGCTGACTTCGGCTCATGCTGATTTACGGGATGGCAAATTAATTGAATTTCGAGGTGAGTTGTTGCTATTGGGTGGTGGTACTTTGCACAATAAATCAGGTTTACAATCCTATCTTTGGCGCTCAAAGGATGGCGTAAATTGGTCCGAACCGCAGGCGGTAGCTGATAAAGGTTACTGGTTATGGCGTTTAACTGAGCATCAAGATGCACTTTATGGTGTGGGATATCGGGCGGGGCCTGATGGAGATACCCGTTTCTACAAAAGTGACGATGGACAGCTCTTTAAACCTTGGATGCCTGTTTTTAACGACCAAGGTTATGTAAATGAAAGTTCGCTTGTATTTCACCAAGGGAGTTGTTTTTGTTTATTAAGGCGCGATCCCGTGTGGAGTGACGAGTTTTTAGGTTTACTGGGTCACAGCTTGCCACCTTTCAAGCAATGGACTTGGCAAACACTCGATAAACGCATCGGTGGGCCAGTGCTGTTTGTCTATCAATCCCGTTTGATGGCGGTTGTACGTCTTTATGAAGGGAACATTCGCACTGCACTTATTGAAATAAATCAAGATACGGGCGCTATTCATGAGAGGCTCACGTTACCTTCGCAGGGCGATACTAGTTATGCTGGCATTGTTCTGAAAGGTGATCATCTTTGGGTGAGTTATTATTCAAGTCACGAGCAGGTATCGGTTCCCGATAATATTCAAGTCCAAAGTGATAACTTGCAAGAGAAGTCTAAAACAATGATTTACTTTGCTAAAATTAGACTCAGCGACTGAGTAAAAGTAAAGGGAACCATTCGGTTCCCTTTACTTTTATACCACAGCGTTTAGTGAGCCTTACTTACTGGGCATTGAATTGCTGACCGTTAATATCGCTAGAGTCCTGTCCCATTAAATACAAGTAAGTCGGCATGATTTCTTCGGCCGTTTTTAAATCGAATGGATTTTCGGCAGGGTATGCTTTAGCACGCATTTCGGTGCGCGTTGCGCCTGGGTTAATACTGTTCACGCGGACTGAAGTGCCATCACATTCGTGGGCGAGTACCTGCATCATGCCTTCGGTGGCAAATTTCGAGAAGGCATAGGGCCCCCAGTAGGCGCGGCCCTGACGACCAACACTGCTGGAGGTGAAAATAATCGAGGCACTTGGTGCTTGGCGTAGCACTGGCAGTAATGCCTTGGTTAGCATCACTTGTGCGGTGACATTGACTTTAAGTACATCTTCAAGTGAAGGAATATCGATGTGTTCAAACGGACCTAGGGCGCCGAGTAAACTGGCATTATGCAGTAAACCATCTAAATGGCCGAACTGTTCGCTGATCGTGTCGGCCATATCACGGTAGTTTTGTTCGGTCGCACCTTTTAAATCCAGTGGCACAATGGCTGGCATCGGATAACCCGCTTGCTCGATAACATCGTAAACGGCTTCGAGTTTTTTAACGGTTTTACCGAGTAAAATCACCGTGGCGCCATGCTTGGCAAATTCGATAGCCGCCGCGCGACCAATGCCTGCTCCTGCACCAGTGACTAAAATAGTTTTACCTTTAAGTAAATCTTTTGCTGCTTGATATTCCAACATGAGCCTTTTATTCCTCTTGGCGAAAATGCCCGCCACTTCTAGAGTCGCTGAACTGCTAAACGCATGTTTCAAACAAATGAATGAAACTTTGTTATAAATAGCTAAAATCTTTGTGACAAACTTGTGGCTAACTCAATATTTTTACGTTAACTTGAAATGAGTTAGGGGCTAACATAAGCCCTATTAGTCATAGCTTTTGCGCTATTGTGACTAATTTCTTGGGGAAAACAAAACTATTACAACAAGATTTGGGGAAAAAAAATGAAAAGACTCATTTTGTGTGTTGCGATTGCATCAGCACTGGGCCTCACAGGATGTGGCGAGGACAGTTATAACGAACTCAAGGATAAGACGGAGCCGCTCATCCCTGAATCCCGTATGGTATTCGACCCTGCTAACTCTAAAGTTCCTTTGCCAAATGACCTCCTGTTCAGCGGCACTAAGGATGGTACTTTATCTATACCGGGTGAAAGTTCTGGTAATTATACCGATCCTCAGATTGCACTCGGTGCATTAGATGGATGGTCAACTACGTCGCCCATTTCAATTGATATCGATTTAGCAAAAGATCATGATGGCACCCAGCTCACCCTGATGGCGGCATCTGTTGCCCAGCCTGGCGCGGTAAGAATGTTTGAGGCTACCGTGGGGGGCGCTTTGTCCTCTGATCCTGAGTGTAAAGCCAAACCGTCAGTATCAGCTTGTAAAGTAGGGGCTGAATTACAATTTGGTGTGGACTTTGTTTCTACTGCCTCAGGCAATAAAGTCGTCATTATTCCACTAAAACCGCTTAAAGCGGGTCAGTCTTATATTTATGCGACCACTAAGTTAATTCAGGATTCAGAGGGACGCGGCATTGCCCCTTCAACAACCTATGGTACGTTGAAGATGGATATCAATACGCTGCCTCTAGAAACGCCAGATCAACTGATGTTGCAAACCTTAATCAATAGTTATGAGAAGGGGATAGCAGCTGCACATAATGTTGATACTTCAACCATTACCTACTCTGGCTTGTTCACTACTCAATCAGTCGCAAATGTTTATGAAACCACAAAACTGTTGATGGCAAGAGGCGCTCCCTATGCACCTAGTTTTGCACAAATGCCTACTCCTACTGGGTTAACTGTGGCTCAGGCTGCGGGATTAAAACCAGCAGATGGTATGGCTTACGTGGTTTCAAATTTAGCGGATGTCTATACTGCAAAAATTAAATTGCCAATTTACGGTGATTGTTCTTCTGTCAGTTGTTTATCTGCAGAAGGTAAACCACTAATAAATGGGAGTTGGAAAGCCCAAGGCGATAGCCCCGTTTCTGTGCTATTAGCGCTGCAAGCGGGCACCTTAAGTCAAACAAACTTTGGTATGCAGGCTGTCGCTAATGGTATTGCTAACCCTGCTGATGCATTAGCTAATCCTTCGCTAATGGCAGGTAAAACCTGGCTATTAGACGATGGTACTGCGGTTGATAAAACCAAACATTTGACCAAATTTAACCCAATCCCTGCGATTAAAGGTTATGAAACGGTACCTGTACTGATTTCTATGCCTAATGCCACTAAACTCGCGGCCTTCTATCAGCAGCAAGGCTTAACCTTTACACCACCAACATCAGGCTGGCCAACCACGATTGCGCTGCATGGTTTAGGTGGCGGTAAGGAAATGTCTTTAGCTTATGCGGGTTCTTATGCGGCCATGGGCGTGGCAACGGTAGCTATCGATATGCCTTTACATGGTGCTCGTTCATTTGATGCCAATGGGGATGGTATTTACGAAGTTTCGGCAACCGATCCCTCTTTTGGCAATGTGATTGGTACTCCGGATGCCTTTAAAAATGGTAACCCGTTAGTCTTTGTCAATATCTCAAGCACACTTTCTGTGCGAGATAACTTCCGTCAGGCAACCATGGATCACCTTGGCGTGCGTTTAGCCTTAACTGGCTTCGCACAAGGGCTTGCGCAGGCTAATCAACCACAAGTATTTGATGTCTCTAAGATCAGTGCGCAGGGGTTAAGTTTAGGTGCGATTGTGGGAACCGATTTTGCTACCTATGCCAGCACGGGGATGAGAAATCCAACCACGGGTGAAGCCTTACCTAACCCTTATGTGATTAATGCGGCTTCTTTGGTTGCTCCTGCTGGTGGTTTAGCAGGCGCTTTTGCCGGTTCAGCCACCTTCGGTCCCGTACTGTTTAATAATGTCACTGCTTCGGCGACATTCAAAGCTTTAGTCGATAAGGCTAATACGGCAGGATATGAGCCAGGCAGCCCTGAATATGCGGCTTTAGTTCAGGCGGTTTACGCGCAATTTATTCCTACTTTTGCCTTTGCTGTGCAAACGGCGGTGGACTCAGCAGATCCGGTTAACCATGCTGGCATGTTAAAAGCAACAGGATTACCTGTGCACTTAATTGAAGTCGCCGGTGATGGTAATGGTAACTTAGCGGATCAAGTGTTACCTAATAGTGTCGATAACTTCCCATTATCAGGTACTGAACCGCTGATCTCTGCAATGGGTTTACCTTGCGTCGATGCTACGACGAAAGGGCTTGGTGTGGTGCGTTTTGCCAAGGGCCATCACAGTTCTATTGTTGACCCAAGCGAGAAGAGTTCTACAGATGGTATGGCAGCTGCGGCAACGGTAGAGATGCAGACTCAAGTAGCCACCTATGCATCGACTGCGGGTAAAGGTGAGGCCACTATTTACGTCACCGATCCAAGTGTGATCGCGACTTGTCCTAACTAATCCGAGTTAAATCCTAAAAACCCAGCCTTTGCTGGGTTTTTTTATGGCGCTTTAGGCTGTTAGAATAGCGCGCATTAAACCGGATCACCTTAGGTCCCAACGGAGAGTACTTTGGAATTTCTATACGAATATGGCATGTTTTTGGCCAAAGCTGTGACTATCGTTGTTGCGATTGTTGCTGTGATTATTGTCGTCCTCGCGTCCACTGTGAAGCACAAATCGGATAAAGGTGAACTGAGGATCACTAACCTTTCAGAAGAACTGGAAGAACTAAAGCACAGTTTGAAGGAGGAACTGCTGACGAAGAAGCAGTTTAAAGCCTACGAAAAACAGCTGAAAGCAGACGAAAAGGCGAAGGAAAAAGCGGCCGAAGAAGACCACAAAGGCAAGGTCTTTGTCATTGATTTTAAAGGCAGTATTGATGCCGCCGAAGTAGCATCTTTGCGGGAAGAAATCAGCGCAATTTTAACCATCGCCGAAAAGGGTGATGAAGTTATTGTCAAGGTCGAAAGTGGCGGTGGCATGGTGCATGGTTATGGATTGGCATCGAGCCAGCTCGATCGTCTGCGTCAGGCCGAGATCCCATTAACGATTTGCGTGGATAAAGTTGCCGCCAGCGGTGGTTATATGATGGCCTGTGTCGCCAATAAAATATATGCCGCGCCATTCGCCATCGTGGGTTCTATCGGGGTAGTTGCTCAGTTGCCTAACTTCAACCGTTTGCTGAAAAAGCACGAAATTGATTATGAGCAACACACAGCCGGTGACTTTAAGCGCACCTTAACCGTCTTTGGCGAAAATACTGACGAGGGCAGACAGAAGTTCCAACAGGAGCTCGAAGAAACCCATGAGCTGTTTAAAGCTTTTGTAACCAAATATCGTCCTCAGCTCGATTTGGCAAAGGTGGCAACTGGTGAACATTGGTACGGTCAACAGGCGATTGAATTAGGCCTTATCGATGCGATTTCAACCAGTGATGATGTGTTAATGCAGTTAGCGGGCGAACGTACCGTGTATAAGCTGCGTTATCAGGTGCGCAAGAAACTAGCCGATAAAATCGCCCATGGTGCGTCCCTGTCGGTAAATGCGATTTTTAATCGATTAGTTGAGAAAAATCGTCCCATGTAAGCCGACGCATTGACTTAATACAGATGAAAACGCCTGCGAATATGCAGGCGTTTTTGTTTTGTTTGGGCGCGAAATGAAATAATACATTTTTTTAACATTAAGTTTGGTTTAAGACTATTCAAAATAAGCGAGATCTTATACAACTAATCACCTAGGGAATTAAAAGCTGAACAAATCACATTAAGGATATTCCATGTTACAGCGCGTCGATTACAAGACGAACCTGATGGTAGGCGATCAAACCTATCCCGCATTTGAGCTGCGTAATATTCTCGACTTTATTGCCTCACAGTTAGGCGAAAAAGCCTTACAGCAAGTCTGTGGTCATATTGGTGTTGGCCGGACTGAGCTTAATCATTGCCAGTTTGTCTTTGTCTGGCAGGTGGAATATGCGATGGAGTTTTTACGCTTACAGGGTGGAGATCCCGATATTGGTACTAAATTAGGGCTGAGTTATCGGGTGAGTAGCTTAGATGTATTGTTGCCCCATCTTGCTCAACTTAGCTCATTGCAGGCCTGCTTACAGTTTGTGATTAATCACCCGAGTTTAGTTGGTAGTTTTACTGATTCTTTGGTACGTCTAACAGATGACAGTGTTTGCATTCGTTGGCTTAATACGGGTCGTATTGATAAAGCACAATACGGATTTCAGTTTTTACACAGTATTGGGTCACTATTGGGGCTCGCCAGAGAGCTGACTGGGGAGGCGATAACGCTAAGTCAAATTAATTTGGTTGGGTCAGGTCGAGACTGCCGTTTTTTAGAGGAGGCAACGGGTGCGAAAGTGCAGTTTAATTGCGAATATTACGAATGGAGTATTTCCCTTGATTATCTTGCTCTTGCAATAAACTATCCTTTCCCTAAATTTGCAGAGGTAACGCCTTCAGCTTTTACCACCTCCTTTATCGAAACCGTATTGATAGCGATCCGCGCACATTTTCCCCATGTACTTCATTTGGATGAAATGGCGGCGCAGCTGCATATGAGCGACCGCAGTTTTCGGCGTAAACTTGCTCAGCTGGGATCGAGTTATCAGCGTCTCGTTGATCAGGTGCGCTGCCAACGTGCGGTCGAGTTGATTTTAGCCAACAAGCTAGATATTGAGGCGATTGCCGAGACCTTAGGTTACAGCGATGTGAGCCATTTCCGTCAATCCTTTAAGCATTGGATTGGCCACCCGCCAGGGTATTTTAGTCGGCTTAACTGCGGCTAAAGGATAGTGAACTAGCTTAATTGGTTAAAAACGGACGCGATACTTTAAGGGAAACGGCGCTATCCTATATTCAATTTCATCCTTGTTTATCCCATTTATTTTTGTTTAACGTCACTCCATTGCTATGCAATGTGAGTGACATTAGGGCGTGTTGACGTTTCGAGATT
The DNA here is from genome assembly GCF_000282755.1 of Shewanella sp. POL2. Lineage (NCBI taxonomy): Bacteria > Pseudomonadati > Pseudomonadota > Gammaproteobacteria > Alteromonadales > Shewanellaceae > Shewanella > Shewanella sp. POL2. Next base: position 12,797 of record NZ_AKZL01000040.1, on the reverse strand, counting down.
AGATTTTGTTCGTTCAGGAAAGCACGTGCTCGCGAAACGAGGAATGATGTGTAGTTATTCTACTCAAATGACGAGCGGCTCTTATGACAGAAAGTAAGAGCAAGGGCTTGCCAGACGAACCCTTCGGGCAGCATTTGGCTGGCTTTTCTGCCGCGTTATCGTCCGTTTATGTAGAATAACTACACTGCACGGACTTTGCCTTGCATAAAAGCCAGCCACATTGCTGCAAAAATAACCCTGAAACGTCAACACGCCCTAGTACTACTCAGCACTTTCCTAAATACAATTCCCTAAACTCGGTGCCAGTGAATCTATCCATTGACGAATTAATTCAACGCCTTCTTGGTGCTCAAGATTGCGACCGATAGGCGGCATGCGATCTTTCGGTTCAGAGAGCGTTTGGCGATACAGCAAAATTGAATGTTCAGCATTGCCGGGGACAATATCGTAATCAAGTCCTTTCGCACCGCCATCCCATCCCGGAGGCTGCTTGCAGATCCCATATTGATAACTGGTGTGATCGATATAAAAACCGAGGCGTAATCCAGAGATACTGGCAAAGCCTTTAGCGCTATGGCAGTGGGCGCAGTTTACATCTAAATAGCCCTTAGCGCGGGCGGTTAAATCGGCTTGATGGTTGTCAATTGCATAGGTTTTGGCCACTTGGCTTAACTCGGGTAACTGCTCAAGCTTGCCTTGTTTGGCCCACAGGCTGAGTTGATTGACGCTTTGTCCTTGGTCGACTATGTCGCGATTCAATAAGTGGGCTTTAAGGCCAATCGGAATGATTTGGCTGCTGTTATCTTGGTTGGTTTGGTGACAAATTTTGCACTCGGCGCGGCTCGGTATGTTGTAATCGAAGCTTTGACTTTGGCCTTGGTTAATCAGGGTATGATGCACGCTTGCACCTGCGGTAAGCAGCTTTGCCTCACCTTGTTGCCATTGATAAACCAGACTCGTCCAACCTTGGGGGCGTTTTATCAATAGCCGCGTTTCGATTAGCGTTTCGTTGGCTATGCCTGTGATAGCCGTATCCTGTGGAAGAGCAAAGGTTTTAACCAGCACGGCGCCAGTTGGAAACTCAAATGCCTCCTGCGCTTGGTACTGTATGCTGCTGCCCGCGGGTAAATAGATAAAGCGGTATTTGCTGGCATAGTTAGAAAACAGCTGCGTAGCGAGCTGATAGCTAAACCCCGGAGCTTGTGGTTGTATGGTTGGGTTTGTCGGGTCGATAAAGAGACCATATTGACTTAACACTGGGCAGTCTTCTGCCATCAAGGCGGGCCAGTTAACTTGCCCTGAAGTATTAACACAAAGGCTAGTTGGTATCGTTGGATTGGTTGGGGTCGTGGGCGGCGGTGTTTGGCCGCTATCGCTGCTTTGGCTGTCACTACCGCCGCAGGCTGTGAGCAGCACAGTGATAATCAACACCAACGAAAGTGTTTGGCGATTTTTCATGGATTATCAGCTCGTTAAGATGTCATTAGAAAATAAGAAGGCCTCGAGTTGGCCTTCAATGTCAGGGGTCGCTCTGTCTTGAAGTGGTAAGCAAGTGGGTGATTGCAAGCATGCTTTCACCCACTGTTACGTTAACGCTAGCGTGAGCAGCTTGCTGCGGGTAGACGTTTAATCCATTCGCTGATCAACGCTACGCCTTCATCATGGGCTAAGCTTCGGCCAATTTCAGGCATACGATCGCCCGGAGTCGTGCTTTGCATTCTAAAGTGCAGGATGGACTCAGCGGCATTGCCTGGGACTATATCGAAACCTAAGTTTCCACCGCCATAGGCAACCGGTGATTTACAGGTGCCATGGGAGAAACCTGCATCATCGCTGTAGCCACGCCAGTACTCGAGTTTTAGGCCAGTATTAGAGGCGTTGCCCTCGGGTCTATGGCAATGGGCGCAGTTGATGTCGAGATAACCCTTAGCCGTTTGCATTAATGCGGTATCGCTTAAGCTTGCGACGGTCGCTTCGTCACCATCGTGGTAGGCGGGCACTTGTGGCACTTGGCTTAGGTTGGGCAATCCTTGCAAAATACCAAGGCTTTCCCATTTCAGCAGTTGGTTCATACTGCCATCTTGATAGCTGAAATTGCGGTTCAAATGGCGCGCCTTAGGACCAATAGGCACAAACACGGCGTTGCTATTGTTATCAGCTTTAAACTGGTGACACTGCTTACATTGGTTCATGCTCGGGACCATGTAGTTAAAGGTCAGACTTTCCCCTTTATGGCTCAACGTTTGACTGCTAATCGCTCCCGCTTTCGCCAACGTGGCATCGGTTTTATCTGCATTCCACACATAGGGCAGTGCGCTCCAGCCCGTTGGACGATGGATGAGTAAGCGGGTTTCAATCAAGCTCTCGTTGCTAATACCGCGCTTACTGGTATCGCTTGGCAAGGCAAAGGATTTGACGATAACGCTCCCCACAGGGAAATCAAACGCTTCTTTTTCGGAGTAACTGGCTTTTTGTCCCGCAGGTAAATACACAAAGCGATATTTACTGGCGTAGTCAGTAAAGAGCTGCGTGTTGAGATCGTAAGGGACACCACCCGAATTCGGGCCTGTGGTGGGGTTTTTGGCATCGCTAAACAGGTTGTAATCCGACAGTTTAGGACAGTTTGCTTTCAGCAGTGCATCCCAACTAACATTTGAGCCAGTCGCTTTACACAGGCTTTGATCGCCATCGCCTACTAGACCGCCTTCGCCTTCACCGATAGTACCACCGCCACCGACCAATACGCCGCCATCACAACCTGCGGTATTATCGTCAACCCCGCAGCCAAATACTTGGCCTGCAAAGGTGACGGTATGCACAGGCAGACTCACTTGAGTACATTTCAGTAGGGCGTTTTGGGTCTTTTCATATTGCACATCGGCGATGCTGATATCCGTATTGCTGTTGGCATAGAGCCGGCCATAGGATACGTTGCCGTTATCACTGGCGCAGACGTTATCGCTACCGTCAGTGGCAAAGGGCGTCTCTTTCAAACCGAGGTAAGCGGCGGTGCCGTTATTAGCAAGCATTTCCCCTAAGCCGTCGTAGAGTACGCCGGGTAACGTGCCATGATTTATGATATAGGCTCGAATAATATCTTGAATTAAATAACCTTTTGGCTTGCTACCATAATCGGTAATTACGTTGTCGTGTAAATAAATATTACGTGGTACAGGACGCCAACCATCCTCAATCGCTTGACCAGGTTGACCATAGTTGCCGACAAAGGAGGTCATATCGGGTTCTGCAATAAAAAAGCTACTCACAGTCACTCCTAGGGTGTCGTGACGGGTAATTTGGTTATTGAAAATTTCCACATCTGCGGTGGATAAAATGATCACTCCAGTGCCTGGCGGCACAATATGCACACCTGCGGGGTTAGCAGAAGCATTGGCGAAGTTCGGCGTGTTGTTGTCATACACTTTGTTGTTGAAAATCCGCACGCTAGAGCCGTATCTGTGGTTATTGATCGGCAAGTCGAACACTAAAATCCCACCCGTATTACCCATCGCTTCATTGTTATACACGTCGGCATATTTGGAGTTTTCGATTTCAATCCCCGCCACGTTTTCTTTGGCGATATTGCGACGCACCACAATATATTGGGACTGCCCAACATAAATCCCCGCATCGGCACTGCCGCGAACATAACTGTCTTCAATCAGAATGTTTTCACATTCAACCGGATACAAACCATAGGCACCATTATCTTTATCGAGTTCGCCTTCCCATACTGCACCAACGCGGCGCAGGATAATGCCGTTAGTGTTTTTAAGTTTGATACCATTGTTTTTTGCCTCATTAACCGACAGATCTTGAATGGTAATGTTGAGAGCGTTTTGGACGAAAATCCCATCTCCCGAGTTAGCTTGGGCGAAATTAAGGATAGTGTCCTTCATCCCGTAGCCCATGATAGTGACGTTTTTGGCATAACTGCCATCCCCATCTACATCGCCATCGAATAGCAAAGTTGAGTCGATATTAAAGGTTCCTTTAGGAAGCACGATCACTGCACCACTTTGCGCGTTAATTAAGGCTTCTTGAATACGCATCGTGAGGTTATCGCCAGCGGGGATTTTGATTGCACCTTCGGGAAAGGTGGGTCCAGTTTCAGGTGGCTGCACCACGGGTGGCGTTACCACTGGTGCGGGATCATCGTCAGAAAAACAACCTGTTAGATTGAATGCCATTAATAGAGCTATGCCTGTAGGCATTAGCCAACTCGCCTTACGATTGGGGTTGCTCGGCAAAAAATGACGCTGTTTGGCTGTCGATTCTTTGCCTAAGAGTGAGTGGATTGTTTTGTTGAACATAGGTGCTCCTGCTTTTGTTATAATTTCGTTAACAGGATGCGCTCGGAGCTGAAAAAGGCAATGTGAAATATGGCCAAAATCATGCTGTGTACAGTGAAGGATAGGACATGCAACCTATTCATTTTTTTAGAATGGTTAAGCCAAAAAAGCTGACCACTTAATGGCTGTTTTAAACTATTCGGGTGATATTTAAGCCAGATTAGAACAAAGTGTTTACAAGATGAATAAAACATCATGAAGCGAATGATTAATTAGATTGCCTCTCCAAAATCACTATGTTAAAAATCGTTCGATTAAATAGGATTGAATAATAAAATAAAGTTAATTTTATTTTAATGTCCTATCAATGCTTATTGTTGATTTTATTTGCAGATTAAACAGCGCTTGGAGAGTAAAATGGGTAGGCGGATCCGTGTGATTATTAGTTTGATAATATTCACAGTCTCGTTGTTTCTGCTATATAACTTAGAGCAGGATTATCAGTTAAATGATATTTTTTTAGAGATTAAACAATTTGCACCATCAAAAATTTTATTAGCGGTTTTATTGACGTTGGTCAGTTATCTACTATTAACATTATATGATTATCTTGCCATTAGAGAACTAAAATCGCCCTTAAGTTATCAACAGGTAGCTCCTGTTTCATTCCTGGCATTTACCTTCTCTAATACGATAGGTTTTTCATTATTGACCGGCACTTCTATACGCTACAAATTTTATTCTGAATTAGGTTTGAGTGGCAATAATATTACCCAGGTTGTACTCGCTTGCTCAGTGACATTTTTCCTTGGACTTTTCTTTATCTGCGGACTTGCTCTGATTAATTTTCCTGCAGAGCAACTTTCCGACTTACCGTTGCCAACTTGGTTTTTCTCTCTTAATCGAGTGATTGGTATCTTGATGTTGCTGGGTGTCATTAGCTATTTTGTATTTAGCCTGATGTGGAAAAGGTCTATTCAATTTCGTGGGTTCGAATTGGCACCACCGATTTTTTCCTTATCTCTAAAGCAGTTTCTAGTATCGAGTATTGATTGGATCGTTGTGGGGACATTATTTTACTCTCTACTACCTGAGGTGGATGGATTAAGTTATTTACAGGTCCTTAGCATCTTTTTTGTAGCCAATGCAATCGGGGTGCTTGCCCATGTGCCTGGAGGGATTGGCGTATTTGAAACGGTAGTTACTGTTACCTTATCGCAATATTTACCTGCCGAACAAATTTTAAGTTCAGTGATTATTTATCGATTAATGTATTACATAGTGCCATTTATTTTAGCGCTGATGTATTTTGTGGCAACCTTAGTATTAACTAATAAGGATAAGTTTTCTAAGTTAAATGTTAATTTACAGATTGTCAGGCAATTATTGCCACCATTATTAAGCATTAGTGTTTTTGGCGTTGGCTTAGTGTTGTTGCTATCGGTTGTTAACCCTTCCATTATTCATAAATATCATTGGCTAGGTGAGATAGTGCCGCTACCAATTGTGGAACTATCAAGTTTGATATTGAGTGCGAGTGCTATTTTACTCTTGCTATTATCCCACGGTCTATTTAAACGTTATCAAAAAGCGTTTGAGTTAACGCAAAAACTCTTATTGGTAGCCATGGTGTTTATTGTACTAAAGGGCGCTCAGTGGCAGATATCCCTCGCACTTGGTCTTATTTATTTATTAATGCTGCCCTGCGAGCAGATTTTTTATCGCCAAGGTTCTATTGTGGGAATTAAATATTCTTTTGGTTGGGCCTTATCGCTGGCGGCGGCATTATTTTTGATGATGTGGGTGCTATTTTTTGCCTATCAGGATGTGGATTACGATCATTCACTTTGGTTTACTTTTTCTCAAGATAGCCATGTGTCCCGTGCATTGCGGGGTGGGGCGGTTGCCCTAGTGATCTTGTTGATTTTTGCCTTTCGCTACGTGTTAGCGATGAGAAGACCGCAAACCCGTCTATTGGATGAGCATACTTTAAGCTGCGCTATGGATATCGTCGCTAACGCCCCAAGTAGCCACGGATTTCTTGCTTTAGTTCAAGATAAGTCATTGTTATTTAATGAAGATAACGATGCATTTTTAATGTATACCCGCGCAGGACATTGCTGGGTTGTGATGGGCGATCCGATTGGAAATCCAGATAAATTTGATGATTTACTCTGGCAGTTTAGGGAGTTATGCGATGCTTACGATGGTTGGCCAGTATTTTATCAAGTCACGCAAAGGTATTTACCCCACTTTTTAGAACAAGGGTTGAGCCTATATAAACTCGGCGAGGAGGCCATAGTGCCCTTAGCGGAATTTGATTTACAGTCGAGTAAGTATCGTAGCTTGCGTCAAAGTCATGCGAAGGCTTTAAGGGAAGGGTTACGGTTTAAAATTATCGAGGCCAGTGAAGTGAAGGCCCTATTGCCAACGTTAGAGGTTATTTCTTCGAGCTGGCTTAAGGCGAAGCAAGGTCGAGAAAAGGGATTTTCAGTTGGGTATTTTTCTGCTGCTTACCTGTGCGCCACGCCGATGGCCTTAGTGTATTTAAACGACGAGCTTGTAGCTTTTTCCAATGTGTGGGCCAGTGCGGCCAAAATAGAGTTTTCGGTTGATTTGATGCGCTATGAGCCTAGTTTATCGGGCAGTAATATTATGGATTTTTTGTTTACAGAACTCTTGCTATGGGGCAAACAGCAAGGATATCAGCAGTTCAATCTTGGCATGGCGCCCATGTCTGGATTGACTGATAGAGCCTTGGTGCCATTTTGGACTAAGCTTGCCAAAACGGTTTATAAGAAGGGAAATAAATTTTACAACTTTCAGGGGCTTAGAAGGTATAAGGATAAGTTTAATCCCAGGTGGGAGGCTAAGTATTTGATTTGTTATGGTGGGCTCTCTTTACCTGTAGTGGTGGGCAGTCTGGTGACCTTAACGAGTCGTGGTACAACTGGCGTATTTAAAAAGTAGGTGCGAGATGACGAAATCCTTAATCAAGCTACTGAGCGTTTTACTTTTATGTTTCACTGCTAACGTCTTTGCTGATGAGTTTGCCGATAATTTGGGGCTGACCCTATTGCCTGTCGAATCATCAACTCAGGTAAAAGCTGCGTCATCCCATGCCAAACCACCGTTGGTGATTTTTTTGAGTGGTGACGGTGGCTGGGCAACGCTTGATAAAGCCGTAGGGGGCATTTTGCAACAGCAGGGCTGGCCTGTCGTCGGCTGGAGCTCGCTGAAATATTATTGGAAACAAAAAGATCCTAAAGAGGTCACCCAAGATACCTTAGCGATTATTGATAAGTACCAGGCGGAATTTGGCACGCAAAAAGTGATTTTGATTGGTTATTCCTTCGGGGCCGAAGTGATTCCCTTTGTGTTAAATGATATGCCCGCTCAATATCGGCAGAATGTCTTGGGCGCTGTGCTGCTTTCTCCTTCACAATCCTCGGATTTTGAAATCCATGTGAGTGAGATTGTCACCTCGGATAACCAATCGGCTCGTTACTTAACCTTACCCGAAGTCAACAAACAAACCACTGTGCCTATGCTTTGTCTCTATGGTAAAGAGGACGATGCGCCGCTGCATTTATGCCCAGAGGTCAAGCAGCCCAATGTCACTGTGATGGAGTTAAGCGGTGGCCACAGTTTTGATGACGATTACGATAAAGTAGTCAAGCTGATAAAAGGTTGGCTGAAGACCAGTTAGGCGCTTTAGTGCTGGGCATCGTATGAGCCTAATGCTTTGCAATTATAGATAAAAAGGGCGCAGATGCGCCCTTTGTTTTAGGTCGTGCTACAGCGAATAACTAGAGTTGGTAGCTAATGTGTTGGTGGAAGCGCACCACGAGATCTTCACGCTCAGGATCTAGCCCAATCTCGGCGGCAAAGGTTTTCAATGCGGCTTCAACGTTATTCATAAAACGGCCATAGCCTGAGTCATCACAGTCCTTCGCACCCGCGACAATAGTAAAATGCGCGGCTTCGACTAAGTTATCAGCATCCCAGCGGCGAATTACTTGCTGCTCAGTTGCGTTCGGGTCAAAACCAATCATCTGCACTTCGGCCTTGCTGTCGAGTTTTTCAAACTTACTGTTACGCACTAAGGGAGTTAAGCCGTTGGCGATCATAGCCAAGCGCGTTAATTGCTTATTGGTAGCCGCCTTGATGAAATTATCCTCAAGGTGTTGATATAACGGGCTAAAGTCAGTTGCTGACTCTGGTAGTAAACCTTGTTTGAGTTTGCGACTCAGCGGCAGGCTGACGGTGACATAGGTGAGTGAGCTGACATTTTCCGGCAGGTCACATTTTCTGGCTTTGTATCTTGGTGCAATGGCTCTGAGTTTATAGCCGTAGGTTTCTTTATTACCTTTTGATTTGGCGAATAAATCATAGGATAAATGCTGGTGGTCGCGGATCTTTACCTTAAGATCGTTAATCGGCAGCTTAGGCATTAATTCGTTTAATAGCTCCCGTACACGGGTATGGAAATTAGCTGAGTTGCTGCGGATTTCATCGCCAGTCGCTAAGAAAACAATACGCAGTTTGCGGGCGCGGTAGTTGTCCGCAGTGAACAGATTTTGTGCCTCGTGATAGGCGGGATTGTAAAAAAACAGAATTTGTTCAGCGGTTTGGAAACAATACGCTTCGGTATGGTAACGCACGACTGGCAGTTTATCGTTAGTGATCACATGGACGTTACGGAGATCGTGTTGTTCTGCCAAGTTAAAAATAATGCGGCTTAAGGTTTGATAACAGCTATGGTAATCGGGGTATTGCGCCAGTAATTCATCCGTGACTTTAATTTCGGCGGTGATGTACTGATTGGTACGAGCTTCCTTGGGTATGTACACTTTTTGCTGATGGCTAAGGGACATATTGACTCCTTGTTGGGTTAACCATTTGCTAACACGAATTTTACTGTTTATCTCAGGCGTTAATGTTGCGTTGGAGCATATTTTTATCGCTTAAATACAAGTTTACATCAGCAAGCTGTTTATTAGCTTAAAATTGCAGCGATTTTATTGAGTTAAGGCTTTTTCAATCCAAGGTTGCATCCAAGTGGCAATCTTCTCTTGGGCCTTTTCATTGGGATGAATACCGTCTCTTTGCATCAACTCTGGATGGGGAGCAACCTCCTGCATAAAGAAGGGGATAAGGTCAATATCCTCATCTTTTGCAATCTCTTGATACACTTGGGTGAACTTTTGGCTATAGCGAGGGCCATAGTTAGGCGGTACCATGATTTCGGTCAGTAGCACTTTAGCACCGCTATTTTTAGCTAGGGTAATGATTTGGGTTAGGTTATTTTTGAGTTGCGTCGGGGGGAATCCACGTAGACCATCGTTACCACCGAGTTCGACTACTACCAAATCGGGGGCAACGGAATCGAGCAGCGCAGGCAAACGACGCAAACCGCCCGCTGTCGTTTCACCGCTCACCGAACCGTTGGTAAATTCATGCTCGGGTAAGTTTTTTTGCAGCAGCGCCACCCAGCCTACTTGTTCCGACATGCCATAGCTGGCACCTAAGCTATCGCCGAGGATCAACACTTTCGCCGCCTGAACTGGCGTGGTTATAAATAGACTTAACAGGATGCAGGCGCTCAAGGCCTTTGCCATAGGCTTGCATCTTAGCAATTGACGCAAGAACGATTTGTATAAGAAGGATCCTATGTCTAACGTCGTTTCAAAAAATAGTGCCATTAATGTGGTTAACCTCGAAAAATCGGTGACTACTCAGGAAGGTTCGCTCACTATCCTCAAGGGCATTAACTTAGATGTCAAGCAGGGCGAAAGTGTTGCGATATTAGGACCCTCCGGCTCGGGTAAATCGACGCTACTTGGCTTACTCGCCGCGCTCGACACCCCAACGGCGGGGGAGATTTGGCTCGATGGCCAGGCCCTATCACCGCTCAATGAAGAACAGAAAGCCGCGCTGCGTAAGCAAAAAGTGAGCTTTATTTTTCAATCTTTTATGTTAGTTGATACCTTAACCGCCCTTGAAAATGTGATGCTACCGGCCGAGCTTGCCGGGGTTAAAAATGCCAAGGAGAAGGCCGAGGCCATGCTGGGGCGCGTGGGGTTATCCCACCGTTTGACTCATTTACCTAAACAGTTATCCGGCGGTGAGCAGCAAAGGGTTGCGATTGCGAGGGCCTTTATTTGTGAACCTAAAGTGCTATTTGCCGACGAGCCAACCGGCAATTTGGACAGTGTTAACGGCCATAAAATTGCCGATATGTTGTTTGAGCTGAACCAAGAGAGCCACACCACGCTCATCCTCGTCACCCATGACTTACAACTGGCGAAGCGTTGCCAAAGGCAACTGGTTATGGACAACGGCCACTTGCAGGAAGAGTTGAATTCGGCTCAATCGCACAATGTGAATAACAACCTTGAATTAAGCGCCAAGGAGGCCTAACCCATGGAGCTTAATTTGGCATGGCGCCTGTTTAAGCGCGAGTTGCAACAGGGGCAGTTGTTATTGATTATCCTCGCCATTACCTTGGCGGTACTGTCGGTTAGCGGTCTTGCGCGGGTCAGTGAGCGTTTGCAAGTTGCTATCAACGGACAAGCGACTCAGTTTATCGCCGCCGATCGTATTATCGACTCTCCCGTTCAAATTGACGCCAGCATTCTGGCCAAGGCCGAGGAGCTTGGCCTTAAGCATGTCACCAATATGCAATTTAATTCCATGGTGTATGCGGGGGATAAGTTTCAGTTAGTTACAGTGCGTGCGGTTGAGTCCGGTTATCCACTTAAGGGATACATCGAACTTAAAGCGGCCAATGGCCAAGATGTAAAAGCCCAAGACTTGCCCCACGCCGATGAGGTGTGGTTCGAGAGTCGCTTAGGGGGACTCTTGGGATACCCGCAAACACTGGAATTAGGCAACAGTGAGTTTCGTTTAAGTCAAGAAATCAGCCGCTTACCCGATGCGGGCTTTAATCCGTTCGCTTCTTCCCCCGTGGTGTTAATGCGGATTGAAGATGTCGCCAAGACTGGGGTTATCCAACCCGGCAGCCGAGTGACGTATCTGTATCAATTTGCCGGTGAAGAAAGCGCCTTAAGCGCCTTTGAAAATAGCGTTAAACCGCTGCTGAATAATTCCCAGCGCTGGGTCGATGTGCAGTCTGGCGACTCACCGATAGCGGGCGCGGTGAAGCGGGCGGAGCGTTTTTTACTGCTGGCAAGCTTGCTCGGTATTGCCCTTGCTTGCGCCGCGATAGGGATTGCCGCCCAGCGTTACTGCCAACGTCATTATGATGTGGTGGCTATGCTTAAAACCTTTGGTGCCTCATCAACTCAAATTCGTCGACTATTTGGCATCCATTTATTGCTCGTAACGCTGTTTGGCATTGTGCTGGGGTTAATCGGCGGGGCACTGCTGGATTTAGGCATTAATCAACTGTTGCCCCCTGAAATCGCAGCCTATTCGCCGCCATTGACACGGCCGCTACTGCTTGGGATCAGCACAGGGCTTATCAGCGCCTTTATGTTTTCGGCCTATCCTTTAATGCGTCTGCTGGCGATTCCGCCACTGCGAGTCTTACAAAGGCAACTCGAAGGCTTGCAGCTCGGCATGTGGCTGCATTTACTCTTAAGTTTAGGGGCGATGGCACTGTTGGGATATTTGTATTCCCAAAGCTGGGCGCTGACACTGACGGTAGTCGCGGCTGTGCTGCTACTCGGCGTATTGCTCAGTATTTTAGGTTTTGTGATGATCCGCCTTGGTCACAGTGTCGGCATGAAAACCACCAATCCCTTGCAACTGGCACTCGCGGGTTTACGCCGCCGCGCGCGGCAAAATGCGGTGCAACTGGTGGGCTTTAGTGCGGCTTTGGTATTGCTACTGACCATTTTGGCACTGCGGCAAGATTTATTGAACGAGTGGCAAAAACAGCTGCCCGAGAATGCACCTAACTATTTCTTGGTCAATATCGCCCCCGATGATGCTAAACCATTAAACGACTTTATGGCACAAAAGGGCATAGCCGCAACGGATATCTACCCCGTCATTCGTGGCCGGCTGACGCAAATTAATAGTGAGACTTTGATCTCTAACGAGCAGGCCGAGGCCGGAGAGAAGGGGCGAGTAGGGATTTCCCGCGAGCTTAATCTCACTTGGCGCAATAGCTTGCCTGCCAACAACGAGTTGATTGAAGGGCATTTTAATCAAGCTGCTGATGAGGTGTCGGTGGAATCCGGTGTTGCCGATCGTTTAGGGCTAAAACTGGGCGATACGCTGACTTATATGATTGATAACCAAGAGCTAAGGGTTAAGGTTGCCAGTATTCGTGCCGTGCACTGGGAAACATTACAGCCAAACTTCTTTATGATCTTCACCCAAGAAGCGTTGGCGCCCTTTGCCTATACCTCGATGGCAAGCTTTTACCTCGATGACAAAAAACCGGATGTGCAAGGGAATGATGCACCAAAGAACACAGTGATCCTCGAACTTATTCAGCAGTTTCCTACGGTATCAATTATCGATGTTGGCGCC
>NZ_AKZL01000039.1:0-42776 GCF_000282755.1 Shewanella sp. POL2 | reverse complement strand
AATAGTTGTTTATCTTGCTTGACCCAAGCCAATGCCAGCGTGGCAAGAGCACTGTAAAAGCCATTGCTGTGCTTGCTATCGCACTCAACGACCTTGGCGACAAACTTGGCTAACCATGAATCTATACAAGCGTTTAGGAAGCTTAATTGGGCTGCATCTTCACTGTGGCAAGCTAAGTGTCCCATATAGGCGAGGATCACGGCTAAGTGATCGGCAGGCTCAGGGAAGTGACTCTGCACTTGCAGTTTGCTCTGGTGTAAAAAACTCGCTCATTTGTTGATGCTGCTGCCCAAATAGCAAGGGTTCTTCCTCGGGGCTCAAGTACAGGCTGGCATAGGGCGAGGCGCTGTGTTTTGTGCCTACGAGGAATAAACCGCAATAATCGGCGGCAAGTTCGAGCAAGGCTTCATCGCTCGTTAAGCCATTCAGTACCTTCTGTATGCTGACGACTGGCGCACTAAACTCGGGCGCATAACCCAGTTGTGTCCAGAATTGCTGCGCTTGCTCACTGGTGAGTTGCTTAAGGCGCTGCTCATCAATTTCACGGGCAAACAGAGAAGACAGCAGCTGATACACTAAGGCTCTGGCATGATTGATATCGATGTTGCTCATTGCATATTCCTCAAGATTAACAGTGGAATGCGCCTAGTTGACTAGGCGCACGCCTTGTGGGCTCAGTTAGATTTCGACTTCGATAGGACCATCGAAGGAGCTGACCTTAGGGACTTTGCCTTGGTATTTCTCAAACTCGACCAGACAAGTATAGGCTGAGCAGGCTTGCGCCAACTTCGAGGTGCCAATGTCTAAGGTCAGAGTATTTGGATCGCCATAGCTACACAGGGCACCGATTTCGGCGCCGCCTTCGACGCTGCCATCTTTACCCACTGGGCCATACCATGCGCCTTCATGAATTCGCACTACACCTTTAGGGAAGCGATCCGATACCACGGCGCCCGCTAACAGTTGGCCACGGTCGTTAAAGACGCGCACTATATCGCCATCTTTAATGCCGCGCGCTTTGGCATCCACAGGGCTGATATAGATGGGTTCGCGGCCATTGACTGTGTAGGTTTCGCGGTATTCCTTCGACTCACACATCTGTGAGTGCAGACGTTTATCCGGATGGCAAGATTGTAGCCACACTGGATATTTGTCCGAACCTGGGCCACCATGGCTACGCTCGGCTTTTTCCATCCAAATGGGATGGCCTTGGCAGTCGTCATAACCGAACTGTTCAATCTTACGGCTGAAGATTTCAATCAAGCCAGACGGCGTGCCTAGTGGATTGATTTCAGGATCGTTTCTAAAGTCGGCGTGGCGTGTCCACAGCTCGCCATCACCAAAGTGCACATAACCTTGCTTCCAGAAGGTGGCAAAATCTGGCATCTCATACTTACCCGCATTCGCGGCTTTACACTCGTTATAGAGGGTTTCTATCCACTCCATTTCGCTCATATTGCGGGTGTATTCTTTCTCTTTACCCATCAGCGCGGCAAAGCGAGTGAAGATTTCAAAGTCTGACAAACTTTCAAACAGCGGCTCGACCATCTTCTGCATCGCCAAAATACCGCGGTTAGCATAGGCGCCGTATACGTCGATATCGTTACGCTCATAGGTGGTGCAAGCTGGCAACACGATGTCGGAAAAACGACAAGTGGCTGTCCAGTTCACATCAATAGAGACCACGCATTCAAGCTTTTGGAAGGCTTGCTTCATGCGGTTACGGTCTTGATGGTGATTCCATGGGTTATTACCCGAGAAAATCATCATCTTAATATCGGGATACACCACTTTAGAACCGTTGGCATCAATGGTTTTGCCGGGTTCGAGAATCGCATCAATCCAGCGGGCAACGGGAATCGTGCTGCTTGCGCCTTTAAAGTCTGTGCTGTCAAACAGCGGTTTTTGATTCTCGTCTAAGTTACGTGGGAAAGCCCCCGGAGCTGCAGCTGTGGTCGCCGGCACACCAATACTGGAGTAGTGGTGACCATAGCTAATACCACCGCCGGGTAAGCCGATTTGGCCTATCATGGTCGCGAGTACCGCGGCCATCCAGTAAGGTTGCTCACCGTGTTGTTGGCGCTGAATACACCAACCCATCATGATTTGGGTACGGCCCTTAACTAAGGTTTTTGCCAGATCGCGGATAATGTGTGGTTCAACACCGCAGATAGGCGCCGCCCACTCAGGGGTTTTGGCGATACCATCTTTAGTGCCCATCACGTAAGGTACAAACTCTTCGAAACCTAAGCTGTAACCTTGGATGAATTTTTCATCGTGTAGCTTTTGGGTGATCATCTCATGGGCGATCGCCAGCATCAGGGTTACGTCAGTCTGTGGGTTGACATATAACTGCTCACAGCCAAGGTAAGCCTGGGTTTTGGTGACCACAGGGTCGATACTGATCACGCGGATTTTACCCTGTTTGACCTTCTCTTTTAATTGCGCGAGGTACGCGAAGGCCTCATGGGTTTCAGCGTTCCAACCCACTTGCAGGTTTTTGTAAGGATCGTTTGACCAGAGCACAATCGTGTTGCTGTTTTCTAAGATCAGCGGCCAAGAGGTGCCTTGGGCATACACTTCGGTTGAGCCTAATACATATGGCAGAATGGTTTGGCCTGCACCGGTGGAGTAGTCTCCGATTTTCTTCACATAGTTGCCGTGCATCCCCACCGCGCGCTGCATATGGCTGGTGCTGGAATGCAGTTGCCCGGTTGCGCGCCAACCTGTTTGTCCTGCGTGTAAGCCCGATGGACCGTATTGGGTTTGGATTTCATCGAGTGAGTGTTTAAACAGCTTTAATGCTTTATCCCAGGTCACGCGAACGAAGCGGAAATCCCCCCGTTGCTGGGTATTGCTCTTATGGCCTTTCAGTAAAAAGTCTAAGCGAACCATAGGGTAACGCACGCGGGATGGGTTATAGACCATACCGCGGATACCGTTAATCATATCCGTTGGATATTTATCTAAATCGAAGGCTTTGACCTCGGCAATTACACCGTTTTTACGTTTGATTTTAAAGGCGCCAAAGTGTGAGCCTGTGGTCAGCCATTCGTCTTCATTTAAGCCTGTGCTGGCGAGCGCATTTAAGGGCGCTAACACTGAGCTGCCACCTAAAGCAACGAAAGAGGTTGAGGCTAAGCCTTTTAAAAAGTCTCTTCTGTTCATGGTATTACTCCCGAATTAGTGCTCTTTTTTCACGAAGGTTGACGAATGTTCTTGCAGATATTTCTGCACCAGCGCTTGAGTGTCTTGGTCCATGTTCACGAAGGCCAACATGCCTTGGAACATGCCTGGCCAGGTATTGGCATCGAAATGCGCTTCATCTGGCTGGGTATGGCACACACTACAGCTTGAGCGGAAGGTATCGCGGGCATAGCCCCAGAGTGGTTGCAGCTCGGTGAGCAGGTAATCTTTATCGGTCCAGATTTGGGCTTCAACCCGTTGCCATTTCAGGCCTGTCATTGGGTCTTCTTTCTCTTCAAAGGTTTGGATAACACCTTCGGTTTCTGCTGCATCTTTGCTTAACTGTGCCGACAGAATGTTTACGCCAAAGTCCATGTAGATCACGCGGCCTGCGCCGATTTTCTTACGCCAGCCATCGATAGCAATTTTGATGCGCTTACCTTTAGTTTCGAGCACTTTGACTTTAGTCGCGACGTTTAAGGTACCGGCTTCAACGTCACCTTTTTCACTAAAGAACAGTGGCTTAGTTAGGGCACTGTAGTAGGTTTGGTTGGTTTCCAGTGAGCTGACGCCAGCGCCGACTTCGGCGATGAGTTCAGGTGCACGGGCCGTGCCCATTTCAGGTAGATGGTGAGCAATGCCTTTGTGGCAATCGATACAGCTTTGGTCAATTTCGGCGGCGCGTTTCATCTGTTTTTGCGCCAGCGGTGACATGCTTTCCCACTTCATCGAGTTGTAGTTGTGGCAGTTTTTACACGCCAGAGAATTGTCGCGATCGAAACGTTTCCATTCGCGGCTCGCCATTTCGAGACGTTTAGCTTCAAATTTTTCAGGGGTGTTGACCGTATTGAATAACCAGCCCCAGACATCGTGGGAAGCTTCCATCTTACGGGCAATCTTACGGCTCCAGTTGTGGGGCACGTGGCAGTCGGGGCAGGTGGCGCGCACACCAGAGTGATTCGACCAATGCACAGTTTCCTGTAACTCTTGGTAGGGCTTACTTTCCATACTGTGGCAGCTGATACAGAAGGCTTCGGTGTTGGTGGCTTCCAATGCGGTGTTAAATCCGCCCCAGAAGATGATGCCCATGATAAAAGCACTGATGCTGACAGCGCCTAAGGTCAGCGCTTTGGTGGGTTTATTTAGCGTGCGGCAGAGGTTGATTAACCACTTCATAATAGCGTCCTCAAAGTATCAGTGAATTAGTGGCCGACAACGCCGCCGAAGGCTTGGATCATCCAAATGATGAAACCGTAGAGACTGATCCCCGCGATAGTCAGTGCGGGAAAGAGTATGAAAATGATGAATCCCAGCGCCTTTAACTCATTGCTGCGTGAGGACTTATCCGATGTTTGCATAGTGGGCTTTGTCATTGGGAAGAGCTCCGTTCGAAAGCGATTTTTGATGGGAGCACTATAAAGGGGAGATGTGAATGGACTTGCCTGTTGGGATGAATGGGCTTTGACAATATATGAAAAATTATGAAAATTTTAAAAGTCTCATCATTTTTTGTTTTACTGACAGAGCGTTAATCTTATTTCTGTGATCGCTATCGGCAGTTTGATATGCAGTTTAGGTGTTTTTTTAAACACTGATTTTGACTTTTTTGGCTAATTATTTACTGAAGTGCAGGCGAGGTCTTAGCTATCTGGCGGCGTTTACAGTATTATCCGCGGCCAACAAAGGCTGCGTTTGCATGGTTAAAGTGATTTTAACTGGGCAAAGCGTCACTGCTTGCAGATCATGGATTTTTCCCGATGTAGGAGAATGATGTGGATCTCTCACCCAAGTCATTGGATTTGGGGCTCTAATCTGCCGCAGCCGGCGTCGCCAATGGTAAAGCCAATTGGTATCGACCCTATTTTAAGAGATCACAAGGTATAACAAGATATGTCTGAGCAATTGAGTTCAACAGCCGTACCCTCTGGTTCATTTCTGAACCGTTTTTTTTCAATTCAACAACGTGGTAGCACAGTTCGCCAAGAAGTGATTGCAGGGTTAACCACCTTCCTCGCTATGGTGTACTCAGTGATTGTGGTACCCAATATGTTAGGTAAAGCCGGATTCGACCCCGGTGCCGTGTTCGTCGCTACCTGTTTAATTGCCTCCTTTGGCTCGCTGCTGATGGGACTCTGGGCGAATCTGCCCATGGCCATTGGTTGTGCGATTTCACTCACCGCCTTTACCGCCTTCGGCTTGGTGTTAGGTCAGGGCATGAGTATCCCTGTCACCTTAGGCGCCATCTTTTGGATGGGGGTGATTTTTACCGTCGTGAGTGTCACGGGCGTGCGTCAATGGGTGCTGGCAAACCTACCCAAGGGGATTGCCCATGGTACAGGTATAGGTATTGGCTTGTTTTTACTCTTAATTGCCACTAACAGTGTGCAGTTGATTGTGGCCAATGACGCGGGTCTGCCAGTGAAGTTAGGCGACATTAACAGCCTGCCCGTTATCGCCACCGTGCTGGGCTTAGCGGCCACTATTGGTTTAGAGCGTCGCGGCGTACCCGGCGGGATTTTATTGGTGATTATCGGCCTGTCCCTGTTCGGTTTAGTGTTTGATCCAAGCGTGACATTCCAAGGTTTATTCGCCGTGCCTGATTTTACCTCTGAGCACTCGCTGATTGGTCAAATGGATATTATGGGCGCCTTGAATCCTGTGGTATTACCGATTGTGCTGGCGCTGGTGATGACGGCGATTTTTGATGCCACGGGCACCATCCGCGCGGTTGCGGGGCAAGCCAATCTGCTGGATAAAGACGATAATATCGTCGGCGGTGGCAAGGCATTAACGTCAGATTCTGTCAGCAGCATGTTTGCGGGTATCGTTGGTGGCGCTCCTGCGGCCGTATATATCGAATCGGCGGCGGGTACGGCGGCGGGCGGTAAGACGGGCTTAACCGCGACCATAGTGGGCGGATTATTCCTGCTGATGGTGTTTTTAGCGCCGCTCAGCTATTTGGTGCCTGCCTATGCGACGGCGCCAGCGCTGATGTATGTGGGGCTATTGATGCTCAGCAATGTGACTAAGCTGGACTTTAACGACAAGGTCGATGCGATGGCGGGCTTAACCTGCGCCGTGTTCATCATCCTCAGCTGTAACATTGTGACCGGTATTATGCTCGGCTTTGTGACCTTAGTGGTTGGCCGTATTTTTAGCGGTGAAATCCGTCAGCTTAAGTTAGGCGTGCTCGCCATTACACTGGGCCTGGTGGCCTTTTATATGGGTGGCTGGGCAATCTAGGTTACTCTATAAAGTCGAAAGCGAGTGCCGTTAGCACTCGCTTTCATTCACCTCATTGTGTTCACAATAGGCTCGCAGTAAATCCTTCCAAGTCACAATCCCGACCAGATCGCCATTATCGAGTACTGGCAAACAGCCAATATTGTGTTCCAGCAAGGTACGGCTGGCGACATCGAGCGACACATGTGGCGCTACGGTCACCGGATTACGGGTCATCACCTGATGGACGCGTTTTTGTAGGGTTTCGAGATCTTTCGAGGTTTCGGCGCTGCTGCCCAGATTCGGACTGATAGCACGCAGCAAGTCGCGCTCCGACAGTACGCCTTCGAGTTTATATTCATCCACCACCAGCAGATGGTGGAAGTTTGCCTGCTCGAAAATCTCCTTCGCCACGGTTAAACGATCGTCCATTTCGACTGTGACGACTCGGGTACGCATAATATCGGCGATAATGATCGGCATGATAAACCCTTACAAGGATATGTATCCTTAATGCACTGTATTACAGATACTTATAACAGACCGATGTTTATTTAGCCAATACCTTAAACAGGATTATGCTTAATCCTGCTCGTCGGATCCATCTTCAGCCATCAAAGGATTGCGTAAGTCTTCGGGTAAATGGGCGCCGATATAACGTTGGTACTTTTTCCCTTTCAGTTTATGGGTATCGACCAAGACTAAGCCATCGACACAGTCGCCAAAATCGGCATCGATACCAAAGGCGAGAAACTTCACCCCATCCTGCTTACACAGCTCGCCATACTGCTTGTACAGGGTTGGCACCGCGGCGCCCATACTCGCCAGCATTTGTTTTAGCTGCTTAAAGTGGCTTTGGTAATCCTCGCCCGAATAGATTTCATCCAACTGCAATTTGCGCTGCTTGGATAGTCCAAAGGGCGACATGGATACCGCGAGCTGCTCTGCTGGCGCAAACTCCTTGGAGTAGAAATGCACTAGCATCTCCCGCGCGCTCCCAGGCAGTTGATTGCTGATGGACACTGGGCCAAACAGGTAGCGGTATTCAGGGTGTTTAGCGAGGAAGGCGCCAATGCCAAACCAGAGGTAGTCGAGACTGCGTTTGCCCCAATATTTGGGCTGCACAAAACTGCGGCCAAGTTCTAAGCCTTGTTTGACGTAGGGCATAAAGCTGTCGGCATATTGGAACAGGGATTGGCTGTAGAGGGCGTTGTCGCCGTAGCGATTTAGCACTTGCTCGCCGCTGGCGAAACGATAGGCGCCGACAATTTCAAACTGTTCTTTATCCCACAGCACCAGATGTTGGTAGTAGGAATCGTATTTATCGATATCGCGGCGCTTGCCCGTGCCTTCGCCGACGGCGCGAAAGGCAATTTCCCGCAGGCGACCAATTTCGCGCATGATGGGGTTGCTGTCCTGATGCTGATACAAATAAATCAACTTGTTATCTTGGGTTTCACCGAGGAGTTCACATTGTTGTAGCGCGGCCTGCAACTCTCGGCGCGACTCAGGGTGGGCGATGGCGCTTTGGGTAATAAACAGCGGGTCTTTATCTTTACCGATGCGATACAGATGATTTTTAAGCAGTTTTATCTTGGTCTTTAGCGGGAAATCCATCGAGCGCACGGCTTCATTCGGGATAAGCTCGCCGATGCGGATAGGCATATTGCGCTTGGCCTGCTTAAACATTTCCTTAACCAGTAGCAGTGTGGCTAAGGGTTTATAAATCATTGAGGCGCCGTAAAAGGTGGCGGAGTTTTTGGCATCCAAAAAGATTGGCAGCAGCGGCGCATTACAGGAAATCGCCATCTTTAAAAAGCCCGAGTGCCACAGGGTATCGCGCACGCCGCTCGGACGCAGGCGAGAGACTTCCCCCGACGGGAAAATCAGTACCGCGCCTTCATTGCGCAGATGCTGATGGATTTTTTCGAGGTGCTGTTTCGGCGTGCCGCCCGTCATATTGCGCACTGGTAGCAGGATCGAATGCAAAGGCTCGAGCGCCATCAGGAGCTCGTTCGCTACAACCTTGATATCGGGACGGATTTCGCTGACGAGTTTAATCAGGGCGAGGGCATCGAGGGAGCCAATCGGATGATTGGCGAAGATCACCACGCGGCCCTCGCAGGGAATATTTTCGACCTCGTTGGCGGGCACGGTAAAGCTAAAATCGAAACTGGCGAGCACTTGCTCGACAAAATCGACCCCTTGCAGATAGGCAAATTGATTGGCTATCTCGTTACATTGTTTTTCATTCAACAGGTAGCGCAGCATGGCCTTAGTCGGCTTGGCTAACCAAGGTTTGTCCTTGAGGGCGGGCAGGTTTTGCTCCACCACATTATCGACGGTAAAGATCATCGAACTGGCTTTTAAGGCGGGCAGTGGCATGGCTGCGTTCTGCGTTAATGCGTTGGCGCTTAATGTGTTAGGGTTTAATGACTCGGCGTTTGGGGTATGAGGTGTTAATGGGTTCATGATTAGGCGACATCCCTTGGTTGGATTTCTGCTTGTTTGGGGCTGTGTGTGGCCGTTTGTGGAATAGGTTTGGGGGCGTTAACAGGCGCTTGGGGTGGCGTTTGCGCCAGCACAATACTGCTCAGAATATCGAGGTTTACGCTTTGCTCGTTCCAGCGGCAGAGCTGTAATTCCCCGTTTAAGGTTTCGGTGATCAGGCTGCAGTTTTCGACCCAGTCGCCATCATTGGCATAGATTATCTGGCGCTTATCCGGCGTGCTGTATTGGTTATCTCGAGCGTGAACCGATAGCTCTGGCTGGTGGATGTGGCCGCAGATGACGCCATCCACATCATAGTGCTGGGCATAATTCACCACGGCTTGGCGAAAACGGGCTATAGCCGTCTGCGCCTTGCCAACGCGTGATTTCATATAGCTGGCAAGTGACCAATACGGGTAACCTAAACGCTCACGCAGGCGATGGAGGTTGCGGTTGAGAAACAGCAGTAAGTCGTAGAGGTGATCGCCCAAGATAGCGTAGAAGCGGCCAACGCAAACATCTGCATCGAACTGATCGCCATGCAGCATTAATAGTTTGTGGCCGCCAATCCCCTGATGAATATGTTGACGAGCAATTTTGATATTCAGCAGCGTCAGTTCGGCATAGGGCTTGATTAGCTCATCGTGGTTACCCGGCAGGTACATCACCTGAGTGCCGTTTTGTGCCAGTTCAATCAGCTTTTGTAATACCTTATTGTGGCTCTCGGGCCAGTGCAGGCGGCGTTTGAGCGCCCATAAATCCACAATGTCGCCGACCAGATACAAGTGCTGACAACGCACGGTATTTAATAGGCTTAACAGATAGTCGGCTTTGCAATCCTTACAACCTAGATGGATATCCGATAACCAGAGGGCGTTAACTGTGATGGCTTGGTTATTTGCGGCATTGCTGGCGTTGGCAATATGTGGGGTTGAGAAGGAAGTGGCGTTAACACTGGATGGAGCATTGTCGGAAGAGTTGGAAGGAGTGTTACGGGAAGCGTTGCGGGGAGCCTTAAGTGCGTCGATAAGCGTGCGATCAAGTCCCCTGTAATTAGCTCCAGTCATCTCATATTCACCCTATGCGGCTGTTGACTGCCTTAGAGATTAGTGACGGGCTTTGACTGAATGATGAAGCTTAAGTGACATGCAGATGACAAAAGAGTGGATTAGGCTGGAGTTAACCCAACAAGATTCCGTTCTGGGTGCATTGACTGTCGATAGATTGAGTTAACTCATTTTTGCCCCCAAAGTGATTTAACAAGTTGTCTGTGGTGCATCTAAAAGCAGACTTTCTTGCCTAAAAGTTTTCATCCTTAATAACTCAACTTTTGCAATTCATACAGATGACTAAAGGCTGGATAGGCATACAGTCATATTTAAAAATGATGATTTTCATCCTAACTTTGTGCGCGTTTTCACATTTGAATACAAATAAATATATTTATAATCAATTACATATAAATCACATGGATTAGATAATAGGTTTGGAAAACGCGCATGCGCGTTTTTCCAGATGGTGTATTTGGAAGAAAGCTGATAAGTTCTTTGCATACAGATAGTTAACCGTGCGCGTTTTCACTGGTCCAACGAGGTAAACGCGCATGCGCACGAATAAAATGTTATGCGTAAAGGAAATACCGAGTGAGTAGCGAAGACTGGTATAGAAACAAAGAGTGGAGCGAAGAAATTGAAAGCAAGTTCTTCGAGAAGCTAAAGCGTGCTCGTCGAAAAGAGCAGTATTTGCGAATCCAGGCTTGCACCATTGCCAGTACAGAACCTGATATTGCACTTTCGCTACTCAAACAATACTTCGAGCTTAACGATGACTTCGACCATGCTCAGGCTTACTGTGATATGGCAACTGCATATATCGCTAAGGGTGAGCTCGAAAATGCAATCAACTCTTATGGCAAGGCTTTAGAAAGAGAGTCGGTATTTCCAAATTTAAAGACCGATGCATATATTCTTTATCCGCTAGTGATCGTTGAGAACAAACTTTCTAAGTTATATCAGTCTGCCAACCAAGTCCTAGATGAACATCAGGAGCGGTTAATGTTTCCAGTTGACCATTTTCGTTGGCATGCAGCAAAGGCAATAATTTCCGCAGAAAGTGGCAACTCTGAGCAGGCTGCCAATCATGCCGGACAAGCATTTGACGCTGCTCAAATAAAGAAGTCTGGTTTTCGGTTCCATCAAAACCTTGGCTTGGTGGGCAAAGAATATAAAGGCTTGGTAAATGAGCTTCGTGCCATTCACGCATAACAAGTCAAAGCACTCGGACTTGGTAAAGCTGTCACCTTTTTCGCTTGCGCAAAAAAGCCGCCAACTTCACCAAGCCGGTGTTAGAGGCGTTAGGCATCAGGAGATATACACATGGAATTGAGTCCCGCAGAGCAATTTGCTCATAGCACTGTACGAATTGAATGTGATATGAAAGGTGGTGGGGTTGGTACTGGTACTGGCTTTTTCTATAGCTTGGATAAAAACGGTGATCAACATATCCCTGTTATCGTAACCAACAAGCATGTAATAGAAGGGGCAACCAGAGGTCGATTTCTCCTAACCTTGAGAAATGCCGAAGGTGGTCCTGATATTGGTAACTCAAAATCATTTGAGCTTGATAACTTTCAAGCAAGATGGCTACCACATCCTGATAATGAAGTTGACCTATGCGTTATGCCTATAGCGCCGCTAATCCGGGAAGCTGAAGCAACAAACACCCAGTTTTATTTTATAACTCTGGATAAGGAGCTTATTCCCACAGAGGCCGATCTAAACGATATGCTCGGGTTAGAGAATATTTTAATGGTTGGCTATCCTAACGGATTATGGGACAAGGCTAATAACCTTCCAATTTTCAGAAAAGGTGTTTTGGCATCTGATTACAAAAGAGATTGGAACGGAAAGAAAGAGTTTTTGATTGATGCGGCTTGTTTTCCTGGCTCCAGTGGCTCACCTGTTCTGCTGTTTGAGATCGGTAATTACCAAACTCGTAATGCGCTTGTGATGGGGTCTAGGATAAAGCTTTTAGGGGTGTTATACGCAGGACCTCAACATACGGTGCAAGGTGATGTAATAGTTGTTCCAGTTGCAACGCAACAACGAGCAGTGGCTGTTGCAGGAATTCCGAATAATTTAGGGATCATCATAAAGGCGGAGCAGTTGTTGGCCTTTGAAGGGAAGCTGAAATAATGCCTAACAAATCAATTAACTTCGCGCCTTCGGCGCCGGACGCGCTACCACGCGCCGCTTATTTCAGACGTTAGGTGTCAATAGCAATTCATCTCATGGCTTCTCAAATGTATATGAAAAAATTAAGTGAAATAACAAGAACGGAAGTTTTTTTTACTTCATCTCTGCATCATGCGTATGTCAGCGATCGTGAACCGCTTCAAACGTTGTTAATCAATAAGCTAGGTTTGGATAGTGGTGTTGAAATAATAGATAGTGGCTATGAAATATGTTTATTCAGAGATTTAGCGAAAGAGGGATATATTGGTCGTGAAGATAAGTCGTTTGAGAAACAGACATTCGATAATGTGTTTGTTCTTTCTGATGAATCAATCGTATTGGTTGAGGCCAAAGCAAACCAAAAATTTAGCCCTAATCAAATCGAAAAGATGGTTCTTGCTAAAGAAATGATACAGAGTAGTGAGCTACCTTGGAATCAAGTTTATCTTGTAGGGTTGTGCTCATCGAAATACAGGCCTAAAGCAACTACTGTTAGGAATTTCGACGCCGTTATTACTTGGGCTGAAGTTGCGGTATGTTCAAATGAACACAGAGCTGTTTTTGAACGAGCCGATAACATTTACAATGACCGCGCAGCGCACAGCTAACAAAGTTGTAAACGCGAACAAAAAACCGTTGGCTTTGTTCGTGCCTCACAAAATTTTAGCCAACAATTTTTTGCCGATTACAACGCCGTTATCGCCATAGAAATTTTTATCCGAAATTCGCCTGATGCAGCCGAGGTTCTGACACGCTTTTGTCCCTTAGCTTTTTGCGTACATACGGCAAATGGGTAGTTAAAATTGGCATTGGGGCATCAGTGACCGTTGGCGACATGGATGTCGCCGTCGAGCCTATAGGGATATATTCACGGCGAGTCACTGGGGAAACAATGACAATAAACTCGTTGAGCAGATCAAATGGCTATTTTGCTTTTATTCTTAAACTGAGTTGTGTGGTTACGAGTGGAGTTTGGACAGTATAAAAAAGGGGAGTCAGTTAATCTGACTCCCCTTGATATTTTAGGTGATGTTGCGCTTAGAACAGCAAATGAGCCACGCCAGCAATGACTGGCAACGTCACTAAGGTACGCAGTACGAACACGACAAATAGCTCAACAAAATTCACTGGGATCTTACTGCCAATCAGCAGCGCGCCCACTTCACTCATGTAAATCAGCTGTGTGACTGATAAGGCAGCAATCACAAAGCGGGTCATATCCGATTCGATAGAGCTGGCTAAAATCGACGGGATAAACATATCGGCAAAGCCGACAACGATGGTTTTAGAGGCTTCGGTCGCTTCAGGGATATGCAGCAGTTCCAGTAACGGAATAAACGGCATACCTAAGTAATTGAAGATGGACGTATGCTCGGCGATGATCAGCGCCGTGGTACCAATGGCCATTACTACAGGGAGAATGCCAAATATCATATCGATAACGTTTTTAATACCTTCATTTAAGACGGCTTTGATACCACCAGCACTGGCCGCTTTCTCGAGCGCTTTATCAAAGCCCCAAGAGAGTGCGCCGTGTCCTGCGGGGATCATCTCATCATCGGGTTGACGTGGCGTATCGTCGATATAGTTATCCTTCTTCCACGACAGTGGCGGTAACTTAGGTACAATCACGGCCGCCGCAAAACCCGCTAAACACACAGTCAGGTAGAAGGGCACAAACATATGCTCTAACTTCACCTGTGAGATCACCACTAAGCTGAAGGTAATTGACACCGCCGAGAAGGTGGTACCGATAACCGCGGCTTCCCTTTGGGTGTAAAAACGCGCTTCGTATTGCTTGCTGGTCAGCAGGATCCCAACGCTACCATCACCTAACCAAGAGGCCATACAGTCGATGGCGCTGCGACCTGGCAGGTTAAACACGGGGCGCATCACTTTAGTCAGCAGAGTACCAAATAGCTCTAATAGACCGAAGTTTAATAGCAGTGGCAGCAACATACCGGCGAAGATAAACACCGAGAAGAGTACGGGTAACAGGTCGTTCAGCACTAAGGCACCAGTACTTGAGGAGTTAATCGCTTCAGGGCCAATGCCAAAGTAGGTCAGCACGATAAAGACAGCGCCAACGACACGGGTGGTAAGCCACAGCGGGCTGATGTTGAGTAAACCATTGAGGAAGTGATTGTTCAGCACAAACTTAGGTTTGAGTAACTTTGTCAGCACAGAGGCAAAGGCCATGGCGACAACAATCACAGTCACGATTAAGGTTAATACATCGCTTAACACGCTTTGCAGTGCTTTAGAGATGATTGCGATGGGAATCGTTATCGCATCGTTATAGCTGATAGGGGTCATAAACAGCAGCAGACCGATCAGCGAAGGGACGATAAAGGTGAGTATCGTCTTAATGTTGCGGTTTTTATGTTCAGTAGCCAATGGTGTACACCTTAAAGTACGAGTCGCACAAATAAACTTGAATAAATGCTCTCTCAAAACCGCATTCTTTGCTGGGGTGAGGTGCATTTTAATTCAACTCAAAATCGAGAAGGGGGAAGATTACTCGCTTAGCGCCGCCATGTAAAACGATTCGGAAATTTGTTTGAGATAAGCAGCAAAATAGCATAGTTATTTGGGCGATTTCTAATGAATGATTTGGGTGCGAAATTACGTTTTGATGCGGTTTATTTTTATTGAATCAAGTGATTACATTGTCATGTTGCGAATTGTTTATTGAGTTGTTTTGCTCTTGGGGTTATTGGTTTTTTTGTGATATTTTGTTCAAAATTTTCTCAATGGATCTTCACTAAATACACTTTTAGATGCTTTTTTGTCCATGAATCGTATCGGGGCTTCAGTTGTTGCTAACTTAATGTGAGCGAACTAACACTGGTGGCAATGATGGGTTAACCTTTTGGGACGATACAGCGATAATTGAATTTATTGTGATTATTTATTCATTTTTAACTTTGGATTTGCATATATTTTATTGAAAAATGACTAAATTCGGAGTGTTTTTGCGATGACTAAAAAATCGCGAATAGTGATGAAATAAAATATTACGCTAAAGAGGATAGGGGCCGCTTTAATTCTTTGTAATTCCATGTAAGTTAGTACTACTTTGGTTTGGCTAAATTATCCATGACTGTTATAAAAATGAATATGGCAACAAGGGGCTCGGCACTTGCCACTAAGTTTGGTTTCCTTGGTATTTTTGGATTGATGCTGGGGATCTGTGTGGCAGTATTCGGATTTGATTACTCTGAAACACGCTCCTTCAATTTTTTAAATCATACACTGAGTGAATTGGGAACCTATGGCCATTCTAGCTTTGCCGTGGTGCTCAATGGCGGTTTGTTTTTTGGCAGTTTAAGCGTTGTTTTTTATTGTCTTTCCTCCCTACAGACTGTAAGCGGGTTTTGGGGGTATCCTTTCTTTTGCGCTCTAGCACTGACGTTTTTAGCCTTGGCCTGTGTTGGGCTATTTCCGGTCAATGTGTATCACTTGCATATCCTCGCACTTAAATGGTTTTTCTACTTTGGCAGCTTAAGTGCAATTTGTTATCTACTATGGGTGGGATTCGGCTCGCAGCACCGTCAGCGCTTGACGATATTATTAGCGCTGTTGGTATTGCTCAGTATGATGACTTTTCTCTATGTGCCGCTGTTAGCATTGGGCTTAACGGAAGGAGACAGACCTTTCTATCAAGAAATGGTACTGCAATTGCCAAGGCCCGATTTATGGTGGCCTGCATTGCTGGAATGGATTGGGCTTGGGAGTCTATTAAGTTGGACGGTGGCGCTGCTATTAACGCCACCATCATGTATCCCCACATTGACCCAGCAGCAAACGCTTGAGTGAAGTAGGCTATGTCTTTTATCTGACCAAGGATTTTAGCCCTGCTTCGCCAAACCAGTAGCCATTACAGTGCTCATCGCTAAGAGGAAACTGAGCGTCCGTTGCCTTGCTAGTTAACGCCTCGACCAGCGCATCGGCTTTAGTGATACAGGCTACGCTGCTGGGCGAAACCCGAAACACATCTACGCCAACCTTTATCATTTCATTGATTTCGCTGCGTAAATCGACACAGCTGGCCGACTGGGTTTGAATGCCATTTAACCTCAGTAAAGGTTGCGCCTCTTGCGTCTGCGCTAGTAAACCCTTGCTGTATTGGCGGCAAACGGTTTCGCAGCTGTCCTTCGACAAATGTCGATGCCTAGCGGTAAAGCAACGCGCCGAGTGGGCGAGCGGCAAGTAGCCATGGCCGAGCACTTCGACTTCGAATGCGGGCTTGTTCTCTATCACTTGGCTAAGCCAAGTCTTCGACAGTTCTACCGGCATCACAAAGCGCTGCATACCAAAGCGCTGCAAAATATCTAAACTGGCGCGGTTGTAGTTATTGATGCTGGCGCCGCAGACAAAGGGTAGCTTGTGCTCCTTGGCGAGATACACGGCCGCCATGTCGTTGGCCTCAATGCTAAATTCGCCATTATCGACCTGACGTTTAAGCTCTGTGTATTCCGAGGGCGCTTCGATAAGGGCGAGCGTTGACAGCACTACCTCTTTACCCGCAGATTTCAGCATTTTGGCCAGTTCGAGATAGTCACCAAATTTGAGTTCGCGTCGACGGCTACAGACGGCTTCACCCAAATAAACTAACGGGATCTGACTATTGGCCACCTGCTGGTAAAAGTCGATGACCTGTTGTTTTTCCCAGCAATAGAGCAGTGGGCCGAGGGAAATTTTCATAATCGTTTCTTCTTCGTGGTTATCGCTAGGGCTACTGCCAGTCACGCTCGTAGGCGCCTAAGGTGGTAATTTGGCCTTCGGAGACTTTCGCGAGGGCTTGCTCCCAATGGGCCTGAGTCTGGAATTTATCTGGCTGATGAAGATAGGTATCAATCGCTTGGCGCCAAACCTTAGTCACCTGTTCTACATAGGCAGGGCTGCGCTGACGCCCTTCAATCTTGAGTGACACTATGCCCGCCTTGGCAAGCTCAGGCAGCAAGCTAAGGGTATTTAAGCTGGTGGGAGACTCGAGCAGATATTGCGGTTTATCATCGTCTTGGGTGAGATAACGGCCTTTACAGACCACGGGGTAGCCCATTTGTTCATCGAGCCCTGATTTATCAATTAAGACCTCGTTGAGGCGGGTCAATCTGTCTTTGCCCTGTTCCTGCCAGCGCACGTGTTTCGCTGGCGAGCAAGAGCCACCAGTGTTTGGTGATTGACCGGTAACATAGGAGGATAAGTGGCAGCGGCCTTCGGCCATAATGCACAGACTGCCAAAGGCAAAGACCTCTAAATCGACAGGGCTGACCTTGGCGAGGTCGCGTACTTGTTTCATCGACAGCACTCTGGGTAATACCACCCGCGCGATATTAAAAGCCTCTTTATAAAAACTCAGTGCGCCCAAGTTGGTGGCGCTGGCCTGTACCGATAAATGCAGCGGAATATGCGGATATTGCCTGTGGGCATAGTCGAGCAGCGACAGATCGGCAACGATTAAGGCATCAACGCCAATACTGGCCGCCAAGTCGATAGCTTGATACCAACGGTGCTCCTCATTCGGCTTAGGAAAGGTATTTAAGGTGAGGAAGATTTTCTTGCCCCGCTGATGGGTGAGCTCGGCGGCTTCCTGTAATTTTGCAGGGGTGAAGTTTAAGCCCGCGAATGAACGTGCATTGGTATCATCCTTTAACCCAAGGTAGACAGCATCGGCTCCGGCCTGCAGCGCCGACTTTAGCGAGGCCAGGTTTCCTGCTGGACACAACAACTCCATAATGGTGCTCCCGATAAAATAACAGGGGCAGAGTGTAGGGAAGATTGAATGGCGGTGAATTGATTTAAAACAGGTTTAAGATCATAAAATCTCGGTAAACTGGGAGATATAGTGTTTTTTATCCTTAGGTAACTGCTTATGTCCGCTGTTTTTTCAGCTAATCTTGCTAAACAATTGTTAGAACTCACCCCAAAACTGATCCGTTTACCACTCTCTAAAGTGCCCTTTAGCCTCAAGGCTAAGGTGCTAAGCCAGCTACTAACACAGTTGCTGGCATCGCAGGCCGAAGATGGCGAGTTAGATTTTTTGGCAGGTAAGTGGGTTGCGATTCGAGTTGAAGATCTAAATCTGCATTTTGAAGTGAGTTTCGATGGCCGTTGGCAGGTGCGTGAACTGACCGATGCCCAAGTGACGTTTAGTGCCAAGTCTGCGGAATTATTGTTGGTTGCGGCGGCGAAAGAAGACCCTGATACGCTGTTTTTCCAGCGTAAACTGAGCATTGAAGGCGATACCGAGTTAGGGCTTGAGGTGAAAAACCTGCTGCTTAGTATCGAGTTTGCTAGCTTACCTGCGCCGATCCGCTTAAGCGTTGAAAAGCTGGCCGATGCCATTGTGCATTTGCAGCTTGAGGCAAAACCGACGGTGATTTTAGCTAAATCCCCAAGCTTAAGCTGATGCGAACGTGGTTGTAATTAACTGATAAACAAAGCCCCGCTTACATTGCGGGGCTTTTTGTTAAGTTTAAACGGCTGACACTCACTCAAATTTTTTGCGTGAGAATGGCAAATTTGACCAACAGCTCGTCGTGGGACTCGACGCGGTTAGGGTCTGGGTCAATACAATCAATCGGACAGACGGAGACGCAGGTCGGCTTATCGTAGTGGCCTACGCATTCGGTGCAGCGGTCTGGGTCGATTTCATAGATTTCTTCCCCCATGGTGATGGCCTGATTTGGGCATTCAGGTTCACACATGTCGCAATTGATGCAGCTGTCGTCGATCAGTAATGCCATGCCTTAGCCTGCTTCGTGTGGGTTACGGGTATCCTGACCTTGAGGCAGGTTACGCAGTAAAATGCCGTGGTTCAGATCAACCTCTTTCGGCACGGGCAAGTAAACGGTATGGCCCGAACCTAATCCCGCTTCAACCGCTTCGGCTTTGCGGTTTTCGAGTTGTTCGATAGTAAGGCTGATATTGCCCTGCGGCGTCATTAATTCAACACTATCACCGACAGAGAATTTGTTCTTCACTTCGATTTCGGCAAGGCCAGCCAGATTGCGTTTACCGGTTAATTCACCGACAAATTGTTGGGTATCGCTAACCGAGTAGCCATAGTCGTAGTTTTGGTATTCATCATGTACATGGCGACGTAAGAAACCTTCGGTGTAGCCGCGGTGCGCTAAGCCTTCTAGTTGGTTCATTAAGCTGCGATCGAAGCTCTTGCCTGAGGCGGCATCGTCGATGGCCTGACGGTATAGCTGGGCGGTACGGGCCACATAGTAGAACGACTTAGTACGACCTTCAATCTTAAGCGAATCGATACCCATCTTGGCTAAACGCTCAACGTGTTGGATTGCGCGCAGGTCCTTAGAGTTCATGATATAAGTGCCATGCTCATCTTCAAACGCTGGCATATATTCACCGGGGCGATTGGCTTCTTGCAGCAGGAAGATTTGGTCGGTCGCAGGACCCGCGCCTAAGGTCGGCGTCTCGATTTGCACCGCATTGGGGGTGGCAATGATATCGCCAGAGTCAGTTTGCTGCGCTTCGTGCACATCGTATTTCCAACGGCAGGCGTTAGTGCAAGTGCCTTGGTTTGGATCGCGCTTATTGATGTAACCCGACAGCAAACAACGGCCCGAGTAGGCCATACACAGGGCGCCGTGGACAAACACTTCTAACTCGATATCGGGGCAACGTTGGCGAATTTCTTCGATTTCATCTAAGGATAATTCGCGGGATAAAATCACCCGTTTAATGCCTTGGGTCTGCCAGAATTTGACCGATGCCCAGTTAATGGCGTTGGCTTGTACCGATAAATGCACCACCTGCTCAGGGAAGGCCTCACGTACCATCATGATTAAACCTGGGTCTGACATGATCAGCGCATCGGGCTTCATCGCCACTACGGGTTCCATATCCTTGATATAGGTTTTGAGCTTAGCGTTGTGGGGGGCAATGTTACTCACCACATAAAGCTTTTTACCTAACGCATGGGCTTCTTCGATACCCGTTGCGAGGTTTTCCATTTTAAAGTCGTTATTACGTACCCTTAGGCTGTATCTCGGCTGACCGGCATACACGGCATCTGCACCATAGGCAAAGGCGTAACGCATGTTTTTCAGCGTCCCAGCGGGAGATAACAACTCTGGTTTAAACATAATGACTCTCGAATTGGTTGGTAGATGGAGGCGCAGTGCGCGGGGGCGGCATTTTACACAATCAAAGTAGGGTTATGCAAATTGCTACGTCTAAGATTAGGTATAGTTCGCGTTTTACGAATATACCTACCATTCTTACTCTGACGATCGTGCGAGACCATGAATCCATTTGTGTGTTTCCATTGATTTTCACCTTTAACTTAATCTGAGATATCAAAGCGTAAAATGTTTTGTCGTGAGACTAAATTGATAACAGCGTCATACAAATAATTAACGTCTGATGCTTTTTTCTGCCCATCAAATGATCGTCAACTGATATACTCCAACTATTACCGCTTTATGTTTGCAGATTGATGGGAGCGAAGATGTCTACTGAACATCTACTGTTAGTCGGATTACTTAAAAAATTAAAAGATGATGCCTTAGTATTGCCAACCTTGCCTGAAGTCGCCATGCGGGTGCAAGAAGTGGTGAGCCGCTCAGATGCAAGTCTTAAGCAAGTGGCTGAGGTGATTGGTCAAGATGCGGCCATTTCGGCGCGTATTATTAAAGTGGCCAACAGTGCCTTGTATAGTCGTGGGATTCCCGCCGAGAGTATTAATAGCGCAGTCTCCCGCATTGGCTTAATCCAAATTAAGAGTATTGCGACATCAGTGGCGATGGAGCAGCTATTTATTTCCACCAATGAAATGGTGTGGGAAGTGATGGATGAGGTTTGGCGTACTTCTATCGATGTGACGGCTGCGGCTTGTGCCATATTGCAGATGTACAATAAGCGTCGTCCTAGCCAGTTAAATTTAGACACTTTAACCCTTGCAGGTTTAGTCCATAATATCGGTGCTTTGCCTGTGCTCACCGAGGCGGAGGCCCATCCTGAGTTATTTACCAGTATTGAGCAATTGCGTTCTTTAGTACGTAAAATGCAAGGCCCTTTAGGTCGTGCCGTGTTAAAAAGTTGGGATTTTGCACCAGAGGTGATGGAAGTGGTTGAGCGATGGGCTGATTTGCCCTATTTACCCGACCATGTTACCTACTTAGATTTTATCCGTGCCGCGGCATTCTACACTGGCGAGTTACGCGCAGGAGCTGATTTTGAGCAGCGGATGGATGTGTTTGTTAGCCGTGGATTGCCCGTCTCGGCGAATGACTTAGCAAGTGATGAATTTATGGATAAATTCCATTCAATCAAAGAAAGTTACCAGTAATCCTAGGGCTTAGAAGGAAATTAATCTTGTCCTATGGTGAGGAAATATTGGTCATTAGCTTACGCTGTAAGATTGAGGCCTAGATATGGTTATTCTGGAGTTTATCAGTTTAGCGTTGGTTATCGTTTTGATCGCCGTGCTGTTTCTTTTACGCACAAGATCCCAAGCATTGCGCCAACAGCAGCAATTCTTAGCACAGTTATGCCCTCAACTTGAAAAGCAAAAGACTGACCGAAGCCCACTTAATATTGCAGATGTGCCGCAAGAGTATGCGTCCCTGTATCATTCCTTAAATGAGATGCTCGCTGCACTGCCAGCGGGCATGGGCAAAGATAAGCTGACAGGGTTAAATAATCGTGTTGGGCTTAAACGCGCACTGGCTTCGTTAATGCCTATCACACAAGGTACTTTAGTACTTATTGATATTTATCGTTTTCGCTATGTGAACGATCTTTTTGGGTTTGTGTTTGGCGATATTTTGCTAAAACAGTTTGCCGATCGGTTAACTGGCTTAAGCCTAAAGCCGAAACTGATTGCCCGCTTAAATGGTGATGAGTTTTTTCTCTATTATGAGCAGAGTTTGTCGCAGGAGTCGTTGCTGCATTTACGTGGTCGCTTGCAGGTACCCTTTAAAATTAAGGATACGCCAGTCAGTGTGCGCCTACAAATTGGCTGTTTGCAATTAGCGCAGCACCATGCCGACGTGAGTAATATGCTCAGAAGACTCGATTTAGCACTCAAAAAAGCCCGTTCAACTCGAATTGAAATAGCCTGTTACAGTGAGAATGACGATATTCGCCAGCTGCGAGAATTAAAGATTATTGATAGCTTGCCTAATGGTTTACAACGCAATCATTTATACATGGTTTACCAACCTAAGCAGGATGTTGCTTCAGGCGGATGCACTCAGGTCGAGGCATTAATCCGCTGGGAACATGAAGAGCTAGGATTGGTTTCTCCTGGGGAATTTATCCCACTTGCCGAATGCGCGGGTATGATCGATCTCGTTAGCCATTGGGCTTTAGAACAAGTGCTCCAGCAGCAGGTAAAATGGCGATTAGCGGGGATTTCTGTTTGTGTTGCGTTGAATTTATCGACTCGCGATCTCGATAGTGAAACCTTACCCCATGAAATCGATGCGCGCCTAAAGCATTACCAGTTACCGCCAGAATGCTTAATGATTGAAATTACTGAGAGTACTTTGATGGCAGATTTAAATAAAGCCGTTGATACCTTAGCGCAAATCCGCAGCCTTGGGGTAAAACTCGCCATCGATGATTTTGGTACAGGTCATTCTTCCCTCGCTTATTTAAAACATTTACCTGCAAACGAAGTGAAGATTGATAAAGCATTTCTTGAGGATCTGAAACCGAACGAACCCTCTGAATATATCCTTGAGGCCAGCATTAATATTGCTAAAAAACTCGGTTATGAGGTAACGGTCGAAGGCGTCGAAACCCAAGAGGTGCTTAATTTCTTAGTCAAGATGGGCGTCGATCGGATTCAAGGCATATGCTACGCCAAGCCAATGCGGGCAGTAGAGCTTGAGATGCACTGGCATCGACTTCGTCCTGCTCCCAAAATGCTTTGCGTCAATATGGGGTCACATTCCTAAGCTTAATTGAGTTATTAACTCTGCTGGCATCGGCGCGAGTTGTCGCGCTTGATTCATACAGACCATTTCAATGGTGGCCGTAACCGCAGGTTTTTTGCCGTTGGGTCGCCAAATTTCCTGCAGCCATACAGTGCGGTATTTACTCTCAAAGTAGAACTTAGTGCGGATATCGATGATGTCGGCAAATTCCACGCCTTCGTGGCACAACATATCACTGCGATACACGGCGAAACCTAATTGTTGCTGTTGCCAGAGCTCGCGTAAACGCTCGGCGCCAATCACATGCTCACGGGCGCGCTCGAAGTATTTCAAAAAGTTCGGGTGATACACCACACCAGAAAAGTCGGTATCTTCGTAGTAAATTTGCACAGGAAAAGAATAAGTCGGGCTAAATTGCGGCATAAAATCATCGATATAGGATTATTCATTTGAGCGCAGTCTAGCGGTTTATTTTGTGAAACAAAACCCAAGAGAGTCGCTCAGTCCCATTGGAATGGGGGATGAGTATAAAAAGCAAAAGTAAAAAGCCATATTCGCCGAAACGAATATGGCTTTTTTGTAGGGTAATCGATGCGTTAGCGAATGATCATTTGATCGCGCTCAGGTCCAACTGACACCATGCTGACGCGCACGCCCATGAGGGCTTCGATGCGTTCAACATAATGTTGTGCAGCCTTTGGCAGACTTTCGAAGGTACGGCAAGTGGTGATGTCTTCACTCCAGCTTTCCATTTGCTCATACACTGGGCTTAATGCAGCTGTTTGTGGCCAAATTGGGTTCTCAGTGTGCTCACCGTCGTAGGCAACACAAATCTTGAGATCTTTCATGCCTGTCAGGCAGTCAATCTTGGTCAGGGCGATTTCAGTTGCTGCTTGCAGCTCAACACCATTACGAGTAGCAACGGCATCGAAGTAACCCATATCACGTGGACGACCCGTAGTCGCACCAAACTCGTTGGCGTTTTTACGGAAGTCATCCTGCTCTTCCATCGCGGTAACTAAAGTACCCGTACCGACAGATGAGCTAAAGGCTTTGGCTACGGCAATGATGCGCTCTGGGCGCAGTGCGGGTAAGCCACTGCCTAAACCTGCGAAAGCCGCTGTTACGTTAGAAGAGGTTGTGTACGGATATTCACCGTAAATTAAGTCACGACCTGCGCCTAATTGCGCTTCAAACAGTAAGTTAGCATCTTGTTTTTGCAGCGCTTTTAATGGCTCTGTCACGTTACAGATAAAGGGACGCCATGGCGTGGTGACATCTAATAACCACTGAGTCATTTCGGCGGCAGTTTGGGAGAAGTCACAGCTTGGATAGAGCGCCTTTAACTGTGGTAGCTTCCAATCAAGCATAAATTGAATGCGCTCTTGCAGTACTTCGGGTTGCTTTAACCAACCAACCAGAATGCCTTTTTTCATCACACGATCGCCATAGGCGGGAGCGATACCTTGACGGGTTGAACCGTAGGCCAGATCGCCTAAGCGTTGTTCTTCTAAGGTATCTTCCAGTGCGTGGATCGGTAAGCAAAGGGTTGCGCGGTCAGAAATGCATAATTTAACTTCAATGCCAGCCGCTTCGACTTCGGCGATCTCAACACTGAGTTTTTCAGGGCTGATCACCATGCCTGGGCCAAGTACTGCAACGCAGTTTGGATTGAAAATACCGCTAGGTAATTGGTGTAATTTAAAGGTGCCATAGTCGTTTACGACTGTATGGCCTGCGTTGTTACCGCCTTGAAAGCGAACACTCGCAGCAGCATCAGCGGCTAAATAATCTACGATGCGGCCTTTGCCTTCATCACCCCAATTTGCACCCACAACTACGATAGACGGCATAACATCATCTCCACAGGAATTAAGCGGTTATGCTAGACCCCGTTATCGAATAAGAGAAATTAATTATAGTTATCGCATCGATAAGAAAGTCATATATCATGACGCAATTGGGAATGATGGATGGAGATAAAAGCAATGCTCGAACTTCATTGGCTAAAAACCTTTGTGACATTGGCTGAGTGTAAACACTTTGGTAAAGCAGCTGCGGCGCTGCATATGACACAGCCCAATGTCAGCCTACATATCAAACAACTTGAGCAGAACACGCGGGTGAAGTTGATTGAACGCAATCCGTTTAGGTTAACTCAGGCGGGGTTCCGTTTGCTCGAGAGCAGCCAGAAGACCTT
The DNA here is from genome assembly GCF_000282755.1 of Shewanella sp. POL2. NCBI lineage: Bacteria > Pseudomonadati > Pseudomonadota > Gammaproteobacteria > Alteromonadales > Shewanellaceae > Shewanella > Shewanella sp. POL2. The sequence continues at coordinate 17,526 of NZ_AKZL01000039.1, read as the reverse complement.
GATGGAGTTGCAAGTGTGTCAGGCGGATCTCAATGCCATCAACGATCTTAGCCAAGGTACCTTAACCATAGCGGCTAGCGACATCATTTCTCGCTTTTTGTTAATTCAGCCTTTTCAATTGTTTAAAGCGGAATTCCCCGGGATTGATTTTTCCCTGCTTAATACGACTTCGTTTCAAGCTTCGGAACTGGTCACCAATGCCGAGGCGGATTTAGGTTTTGTTATCGCTCAAAAGGAAAGTCAGCCGCTACATTTTACTGAGTTGCAGCAAATCAAATGGTGCGCACTTGGGAACAATTTAGCGCTATGGCAGCAGAGTCAAGGGCGTGATGATATGCCATTAGCGGAGCAACCTACCTTGATTTTACTTGGGCACGATACCCGTACCCGCGAGCTGCTTGATCCCGCCTTACCTAGCTTAAATTTGCCTCGCTATCGGATTATGGAAGTCGGCAGTGTTGATGCTCAAATCGATTGGGCTGAGGCTGGTTTTGGGGTGGCTATTGTGCCTGAGTTTTCCATTTACACTAAGACAAACTTAAAGAGTAAGGTGACACCACTGCCGGATTTTCCAAGTACAAGCCTAGGCTATATTGTGCGCCAAAATCAGATTTTATCTAAGGCAATTAAACAGCTATTAAATTGGGTTAATCAAGAGATTATTCGCATTCAAGGGCAGAGTGTGGGGAGTTAACTGCAAAGCTGGAAGCGGTGATTAGTTAGCACTCAGCAATTGCTGATATTGGCCATTTTCTTTAAGTATGGCTAAGCCTTGATCAAGGGCTTGGGCTAATAATGTGGATTTGGGGTTTTGTTTAGAGAAAGCTAAATAAATATTACTGCTGTGGTTATTGAATGCGGCAATCACTTCATCGGTTACCCCCATGTTTTGCAGTTTTTCTTGTGCGACAAGATCAAACATAACAGCAGCATCGATTCGGCCAATCAGCAGTAAATTGATTAGTTGTTGTTGGGTGGCGACGGTGACGAGATTGAGTTGGCGTTGTTTGACTAATTCAGGAAATTCATCGCCATACTCATAGCTTTTTATCACCCCAATAATGCTACCTTTTGGGATTTTCCATTTATTTTCTGCAATTAACGGACGCTGTTTTCGTTGGTAAAAAGAGGCTTTGGCAATAAATAAAGGTGTATTACCAAACACAAATCGCTGCTCGGTACTGGCTTCTCTTGTGACATTAAATACTCCATCGACAGCCCCTTTTTCGGCCATCATCAAGGCTCGGCTGTAGGGCACAACAAGACTATTGACCTCAATGTGAGCTTGTTTAAATGCGGCTTCGATCAGTCGATGAGAAATGCCTTGGCCAAACTGGTTTGCAAATGGGGGCCAACTGTCTTCGGCTGCTAAGGTAACAGTCTGAGATGAGGAGTTTTGTATAACATTTTGACTTTCTTGAGCTTTAGCTTGATGGCTGACTAAGAATAACAATAATAGTGAGGTACTCAGTAAAAAAAACAGTGTCGAAAAACGTCGCTGCTCAATTTTAGCCTTAGTCTCACCGCAAACACGCATTTTATGTCCATATCAGCCTATTCCTAATGGGGTAACTTATAGCATAAGTCTTTATTATGAGGCCAATTATTTTGAGCTGTGCACATACAATTGTGACTCTCGCTTTACCTACAGATAACGAGTAAACGGTACCTATGAGACTAGAAGTCGTGAAGGCGAAGATGGCTAGCTGGTGAGCTAGGGTTAAAGATATGATGGTTTATCTGGCGCTACCTCGGTTTACCCTTTGCAGTAACTAAAGTTGAGCGTGTTTTTTATATTGTTATTCAACGTATTGGCTTAGTTTTGATTCAGCGATTATAGGCCGTTAAGTATCAAAGTTATCGAAAAATGCTTGTTGCACCTGTAGAAAATAGCTGGTTTAGTGGAGGTGAATCACCACTAAGCCTAAATCTTTTGAAAGTATTTAGGGGGCGTTTTCAGGTTAAATTGCTGTCAAAATACCCCGCGAAACTTCAATACGCCATTAATGCAAGATAATAGCAATGGGGTGTTGAATTTGAATCAATAAAACAACAATAAGGACAACCAATGGAATATCCTCTCGTCAGTACCCAATGGCTCGAAGCGCATCTTACCTCGCCTGATTTAGTGTTACTCGACGCCAGTATGGCCGTGGTTTTGGGCAAAGAGCCGATTGTCTATTCAGAGCCTGTATGTATTCCTCGCTCGAGGCGCTTTGATGTGGAAGAGGATTTTTGCGATAAAACGTCTTCTCAAACCCATGCCTTACCCAAATTTGAACAGTTTGTAGAAGGAATTGCCAAGCTTGGTATTAGCCCGAACAGCGTGGTTGTTATCTATGATAATCAAGGTATTTATTCATCTCCGCGCGCTTGGTGGATTTTCAAAGTAATGGGATTTCACCGTGTGTATGTGCTCGATGGTGGCTTACCTCAATGGATGGCTGAAGACAGAGTCACCTCATCTCGCTACCAGGAAGAAGGGATAGATTATGGCGCAAGCGATAGTGAGGAACTGACTGCTGTACTGGAATATCAGCCTGCGAAGGTGATGGATGCTGAGGCTGTGTTAGCCAAGCTTGATGATAGCGATAGTGCGATTATTGATGCACGGGGATCGGCGCGCTTTTTAGGCCAAGTGAGTGAGCCGCGACCTGGTGTGCGCAGCGGGCATATTCCCCATTCGGTCAATCTCCCCTTTGGTGACGTGCTCAATGGCTTCAAAATCAAAGATGTGGTCGAATTGGTTAAGCTGTTTCAAGGGCTTGTTAGCGATAAACCGTTAAGGATTTTTAGCTGTGGCTCGGGTATTACCGCCTGTATTTTAATCTTAGCCTCGGTCGCTGCGGGGCATACTGATGCGGTACTTTACGATGGTTCTTGGGCTGACTGGGGCTGTCGCAACGATTTTCCCATCGAGCGTTGAACGATATTAGGTGGAGTGCTGTCCTTCGGAATGCTAACCTTGCAGCAATCAATTGACGGTGATATGTCCTTTGACTTATCAAGGAGTTTGTCATGATAACCAGATTGTTCGATAAATTGATCTTCGGCTTTATCTTAGTGATGGCGCTGCAACTCCCCCAATTAGCCGATCATTATCAGCAATTTTTGGCGGGGCTCTATACTTCGACCCAATGGCAAGTTGAGGGCTATAAGGCCACGGCTAAGGCGTATCACTTCAACGATGTTGAAACCATGATCGCCCGCCATTTGCAAAATGAAGAGCCTAGCGTCAGGGCGGATGCCGAGCAAAAGCGCCAGACGTTGGCTCTGCTGCAAACACTTCAACAGGGAATGAAGACTTTTGAGCAGGGGAATCTCTTCGAGAAAACCGCCTATATGTTCAATCCCGCTCGTTTTGAATATTTAGAGCAGACTATTGTTAACTTTAAGCCTGGCATCCCGTTAACCGCCAGTGGTATCGGTTTTGGCGTGTTAGTGGCGTTAATCGTGCATTATCTTGGTTCACTGCCTTTTATTCTGTGGGCAAGGCGGCGTAGGCGGATTAAATTAACCCGCGCCCTATAGGTCGTTGGATACTTGCTCGTTTATCCAACGACAGGGCAAACCTTAGAATAAGTCCTTAAACCTGTGGTACAGCATACCCGCAGCCAGCATAGGCGAGCGGAATGTGGGGCCGCCAGGGAAGGTCATATGCTTAATCTTGGCGAATACATCAAAATATCCTGCTTGCTGACAAATGGCTTCGGCTAGGAGTTTAGCTGCCATGTGGGTGGCATTTACGCCATGACCTGCATAGGCTTGGGCGTAAAAAATATTACTCGCATCTGGTAGGCGACCAATTTGCGGCATACGGTTGGCGCCAATGCCTATCATGCCGCCCCATTCGTAATCGATGCGGATGCCTTTTAATTGTGGGAATACCTTTTCAAGATTGGGCCTAAGCGCTGCCTCTATATCCTTTGGGTCTTTGCCTGAATAAGTACAAAGTCCACCAAACAGTAAGCGTCTATCCGCTGATAAGTGGAAGTAATCTAGGGCGATTCGCATATCTGCAAATGCCATGTTTTGCGGGATAAGGCTTTGGCATTGCGCTTCTGTTAGTGGTTCAGTTGCAAGTAGATAACTCCCCGCAGGAAGCACCTTACCGCCGATGTAGCTATTTAATTTATGGCCAATATAGGCGTTGCCTGCGAGTACGAGATATTGGCAAGTCACTTCGCCTTTTGCCGTTAATACTCGCGGTTTATTGCCTGAAATAATCTTTTCTGCGGCGCTGTATTCAAATAATTGCGCACCTAATTCACGGGCAACACGAGCCTCGCCCAAGGCCAAGTTAAGTGGATGTAAATGGCCACTTCCCATATCCACTAGGGCACCTTGGTAAAATTCTGAGCCGATAACTTCACTGAGTTGGGATTGGGTCAGCAGCTTTATTTCATGCTGATATCCTAGGCTTTTAAGACTGTCGAATTCGTCTTGAAGCTCAATCATATGTCGAGGCTTCACCGCAAGATCGCAATAACCCATTTGTAAGTCACAATCGATATCATGGGTCTGTATCCGATTTCTAACGATCTCCACGGCTTCAAAGCCCATTTGCTGGATCGCACTGACACCTTCTTGTCCAATTTCGTTTATAAATTGCGCTGGGTCATGGCCAATACCGCGGATCAGCTCACCGCCATTGCGTCCTGAAGCGCCCCAGCCAATTCGTTTGGCCTCAAGCAACACCACACTTAAGCCTCGCTGTCTTAGCTCAATTGCTGTGTTAATGCCGCTAAAGCCGCCACCCACAATACAAACATCTGCCGTTATGCTGCCTTCAAGTTGAGGGTGATCGTAAATTTCTTTAGCAGTATCAAGATAATAAGAGTGAGGGTATTGTTCACTGTGCACTGGAGGTTTAGTGGCCATTAGGGCTCCAAAAAATTGTTTTTATTGTAAATTGGGCTTGTCTCAGTATACTCATCACACTTTTGTGATACTGCTTTAAAGTGTTCGTTTTATTTAACACACTTTTTAGCTAGAATACAACGGAAGCGATTAAACTCACGCTTTTAGGGCTAAAATGTGTTTGGGATGGTGTTTATCCTGAACAACCGTTCTTCATCTATCGGGGCGACCGATCCTTTGGGGAGATGTGAAATTTGGATATTGGAGCCAGTCTCAGAACTGTTCGAAAAATGAAAGGCTTATCCCAACGCGAGTTGGCTAAGCGTGCTGGTGTGACTAACAGTACGATTTCAATGATCGAAAAAAACAGTGTTAGCCCATCCGTCAGTTCTTTGAAAAAAGTATTGTCGGGTATCCCTATGTCTTTAGTCGATTTTTTCTCAATTGAAGCTTCAATTGAGTGTGAGCAAAAAGTGGTATATCGCTCCGATGAACTCCTCAACATAGGTACTGGGCCATTAGAATTCAAATTGATTGGTCGTGATTTTCCCAATCGTGCCATGTCGGTGATGAGTGAAACCTATCCACCGGGTTCGGATACGGGCGAGGAAATGCTGAAACACGAAGGTGAAGAAGCTGCCATGGTGATTGAAGGTAAGTTCGAGCTTACCGTTGGCGACGAGGTATATATCTTAGAAGCGGGTGATAGCTATTACTTTAATAGTGAGCTACCCCATCGATTTCGCAATCCCTTCGATGAGCCTTGTCGGCTGATCAGTGCTACAACCCCTGCTAATTTCTAATTGCGTAACGCTGTCCTAGATTGCCTAGGGTAGCGTTATCTTTGAGAACCCACCAGTTACTCACCATATTAGTCCGGCTTTGGATTGTAATATATCATTCAAAGTGTAAATAATATTTTTCAAATGAACTTAGGTTTTCAGTCTTTATCTTTGGCTAATTTTTATCCTAACAATACTGCTGGTGGTTGTTTTGTCATCAAAAAACAAAGATTGTTAGTTTAAGTTTCTGTATTAAAACTGAAAATTACGCATTTAAATCAAACTATCATTAACAAGTGTTTAACCTCTTGCCTGAGGTTAAATTTCGGTGTACTGTGTGAAAAAATGAACATTAAAAATTAACTTGTTCATTGTACTCGTGAATAAATGCTTGGAAGGTGAGTTATGTCTACCCTGTTACCCCTTATTGGTGTTATTGCGTGTAACCAACGATTGGGTTCACACCCTTTTAATATTGTTGGCGAAAAATACCTATTAGGTGTGGTAAATGGTGCTAAGGGGTGGCCACTTGTGATCCCATCCTTAGGCGCGGACCAACCTATCGAAGCCATTCTGGCAAGACTTGACGGTATTCTGTTTACGGGTTCGCCCTCTAACGTTGAGCCACACCTTTATGCGGGGGTACCGAGTGAAGCGGGTACTCACCACGATCCTAAGCGTGACGCTACGACACTACCACTTATTCGAGCTGCCATTGCTGCGGGAGTCCCCGTGCTTGGGATTTGTCGCGGTTTTCAGGAAATGAACGTGGCTTTTGGTGGCAGTCTGCACCAGAAGTTACACGAAGTGGGCGGTTTTATTGAACATAGAGAAGATAAAGAGGCCTCGTTAGAGGTGCAATATGGGCCATCCCACAGTATTACTGTGGAGCCTGGGGGGGTCATTTACGAGGCTTGGGGCCGTAACTCTGCAGAGGTTAACTCTGTGCATACTCAAGGCGTGGAGCGCCTTGGGATGGGGTTGCGGCCAGAAGCTTGTGCTCCTGATGGTCTTGTGGAGGCTTTCTCCGTGATAGATGCCACTGAATTTGCCCTCGGTGTGCAATGGCATCCTGAATGGAAAGTAAGTGAAAACCCATTTTACCTCTCAATATTCAATGCCTTTGGCGATGCGTGTCGTCGTAGGGCTACAACTCGAGTGAAATAAAATGAATAAGCTAATCGCTTTTTTAAAAGAACGAAAAATCACAGAAGTCGAATGTGTTATCAGCGATATGACTGGTATCGCCCGTGGCAAAATTGCCCCAGTAGATAAATTTCTCGATGAAAAAGGTATGCGCTTACCCGAAAGCGTGTTGCTGCAAACCGTCACCGGTGACTTTGTCGACGATGATATCTATTACAGTTTGCTCGATGATGCCGATATCGATTTTGTCTGCGTTCCCGATGAAAATGCAGTATTTATGCTGCCTTGGACAATTGAAGCTACGGCACAGGTGATCCACGATTGTTACGACAGAATGGGCAATCCTATCGAATTATCACCTCGTAACGTCTTGAAAAAAGTGCTGTCTCTTTATGATGAAAAAGGCTGGGAGCCTGTTATTGCACCTGAGATGGAGTTTTACCTGACCAGCCGCAGCGATGATCACGATTTACCCCTCAAGCCGCCTATTGGTCGCTCAGGCAGACCGGAAGCGGGGCGTCAGTCTTTTTCAATTGATGCCGCCAACGAATACGATCCTCTGTTTGAAGACATGTATGACTGGTGCGAAATTCAGGGTTTAGATATTGATACGCTTATCCATGAAGATGGCCCAGCACAGATGGAGATTAACTTCAGTCACGGCAACCCGTTATCACTAGCGGATCAGGTGTTTGTGTTTAAGCGCACTCTACGTGAAGCGGCATTAAAGCATAATGTTTGCGCTACCTTTATGGCAAAACCCGTAACCGATGAGCCGGGTAGTGCTATGCATATTCATCAAAGTGTGATTAACAAAGAAACCGGTAAAAATATATTTACCAACGAAGATGGTACGCAAAGTGCGTTGTTTTTGAGTTATATCGCAGGGCTACAGAAATTTATCCCTGAACTCCTACCTTTGATGGCCCCAAATGCTAACTCGTTCCGTCGATTCTTACCGGGAACCTCTGCGCCCGTTAACTTGGAATGGGGGGTTGAAAATAGGACCTGTGGTTTACGTATTCCGGAATCTTCACCTCAAAATCGTCGTATTGAAAACCGTATACCTGGTGCGGATGCTAACTGCTACTTAGCCATTGCAGCGAGTTTACTCTGTGGTTATATCGGTATGGTCGAGGGACTCAAACCCTCCACACCCGTTCAAGGTAAATCCAATGAAAGCCGGAGCAATAACCCACACTGCTTACCATTAACCTTGGAAGAGGCGTTAGCCGCGATGGAAGAAAGTGATGCCTGTAAGGAATATTTAGGTGAGTCCTTTACCACGGGCTTTGTGGCCGTCAAACAGGCCGAACTTGAAAATTTCCGCAGAGTGGTGAGTTCGTGGGAGCGAGAATTTTTATTACTCAGTGTATAAAATGTTTTACATGGGTTGCACTGTTTTTGTTCAATATTGTCATGTTGTTAACGGATTCTGACGCCTGACAATGAGAACATTCAAACAGTGATTAAAAACTCTCTGCACCATTTTGGGTTGCTTGCTTAACTTTGGTGCAGAGTGCTTTTAACCTTAAGTGCTTACTTTGGATAAAGGGAAGATTTATCTGCTCTTTTGAGTGCTCATTCATTTAGTGTCTCTGTGTGCGGTGCTTGGGTCCTAAGAGTAAATACATAAAGTTGAACCTGTAAGTTTGGTTTTAACTGGCTGTTAGTTAATAACTTTGTAAGATGGTTGCAGCGGTTTCCCTAGGGGCTTGAGGCATTTGCCTTAATATTGCAAGATGTATGGTGTTACGATAACTAGTCTATTTTTATGCTTGTTAATGCAAATATAGATATAGATAAATTTGGCATGAAATCTGATAATCCCATTCATTGCAGCGACCTAGAGATGAAGGCATTATGGTGCTGTAGAGACTGCCGATGCGGTTTTTAAGGTGTAGCATTGGTCGAGAATAACAACAATAACCGAGCAGATGGTCGGTGACACAATTTCAGAATTGTTAAAGGCAATTCTGCTACCCGAGAAAGGAGAAAGCATGAAGCTATTTAATAAGATGACGACTTTGGCGCTAGTAACCGCAGGATCACTTGCCAGCGTAGCTGCTCAAGCTGAAGAAGTTGTGCGTGTATATAATTGGTCTGATTATATTGCAGAAGACACCTTAGAAAACTTCAAAAAAGAAACTGGGATTCGGGTGATTTACGATGTGTTTGATAGCAACGAAGTCGTCGAAGCTAAGTTATTATCTGGTCGCAGCGGCTATGACATCGTTGTCCCATCCAACCATTTCCTCGCTAAACAGATTAAGGCTGGTGCATTCAAGCCACTAGACCGCTCTAAACTCACCAATTTTAAAAACCTCAATGCTGACCTGATGAAGCTGTTAGAGAAGGCCGATCCAGGTAATCAATATGCAGTCCCTTATCTCTGGGGAACGAATGGTATTGGTTACAACATCAATAAAGTGAAAGCGGCTGTGGGTGAAGATGCACCATTAAATTCTATGGAGCTGATCTTTAACCCAAAATATGCTGAAAAAATCTCTAAATGTGGCTTTGCCATGTTAGATTCGGCCGATGATATGGTGCCACAGGCGATGATTTATCTTGGGCTCGATCCTAACAGTACTAAGGCCGAAGATTACGAAAAAGCCGGTGAGTTACTCGAAAAGATTCGTCCCTATGTGACGTATTTCCATTCATCACGTTATATCTCTGATCTCGCCAATGGTGATATTTGCGTGGCTTATGGTTTCTCTGGTGATGTGTTCCAAGCTGCTGCCCGCGCCGATGAAGCGGGTAATGGCAATAAGATTGGTTACTCTATTCCTAAAGAAGGCGCCAACCTGTGGTTTGATATGTTAGCCATCCCAGCAGACGCCACTAACGTGGAAAATGCTCACAAGCTTATCAACTACTTACTTCGCCCTGAGGTGATTGCACCTATCTCTAACTATGTGGCTTACGCAAATCCTAACGATCCTGCACAGCCCTTAGTCGATGAAGCGATTCGCAATGACCCAGCGATTTATCCACCAAAAGAAGTATTAGATAAATTGTATATTGGCGAAATTCGTCCATTGAAAATCCAACGTGTATTAACTCGCGTCTGGACCAAAGTGAAATCTGGCCAATAATCGACATGGGGCAAGCACAGCTTGCCCCTTTTGATAAACAAGACAATGGCTGCTCCTTTGGACATTAAGTCTTCAAGATTAAATCTCTATTCATTAATTCATTGTGTAAATCTCAAGTGTTGAATGTGTTATCACATCAATACTCGGGTGGAGAAGTACTATGGCAAGCACCTCGGGCGTCACCAATAAACCCACTACAAAGACGCAAGAAAAAGTCCTGCTTAAGATTGAGCGGGTCAGTAAGCTGTTTGATGATGTGCGTGCAGTTGACGACGTATCATTGACGATCAATAAAGGCGAAATTTTTGCCTTACTTGGAGGCTCAGGCTCGGGTAAGTCTACCTTGTTGCGTATGCTCGCGGGGTTCGAAAGACCGACCTCTGGGCGGATTTTTCTCGATGGTGAAGATATTACCGATCTACCGCCTTATGAACGTCCGATCAATATGATGTTCCAATCCTATGCGCTATTTCCCCATATGACAGTGGCACAAAATATCGCCTTTGGTTTAAAGCAAGACAAATTACCGAAAGCTGAAATTGAGCAACGCGTACAGGAAATGCTCAAGTTGGTACATATGGAGCAATACGGGAAACGTAAACCGCATCAGCTTTCTGGTGGTCAGCGCCAACGGGTCGCCCTTGCTCGATCTTTGGCAAAACGTCCGAAATTATTATTGCTTGACGAGCCCATGGGTGCGCTAGATAAAAAACTGCGTACTCAGATGCAGTTGGAAGTGGTTGAAATCCTAGAACGTGTTGGTGTGACCTGTGTGATGGTGACCCATGATCAGGAAGAGGCCATGACCATGGCGGGCCGGATCTCGATTATGAGTGATGGTTGGATAGCTCAAACCGGCTCTCCTATGGATATCTACGAGAGTCCAAATAGTCGCATGATTGCCGAATTTATCGGTTCAGTGAACCTCTTTGGCGGTGAGATTGAAGTGGACGAAGTCGACCACCTCATCATTAAACCCAATGATTTAGTACAGCCTTTCTATGTGGGTTACGGGGTAACCACCAGTGTTGAAGAAAAGCACGTATGGCTCGCTGTCCGCCCAGAGAAAACCATTATCAGCCGTGAACAACCTGAAGGTGAATACAACTGGGCTAAGGGCATAGTGCATGATATAGCCTATTTAGGTGGGATCTCGGTGTACTACATTCGCCTTGAAAATGGTCAGATTGTGCAATGCAGTATGACAAACCGTGAACGCCGCGCCGACCATGCAACCTGGGATGATGAAGTGTTTATCAGTTGGGAGGACACCAGTGGCGTGGTGTTAAGATCATGAAGATAAAGTCCAAACTTAAATGGCTTAAAGGACGCTTCTGGACGATAAGTCTACCTTATACTTGGCTATTGCTGTTCTTCGCCTTGCCCTTTGCCATTGTCCTTAAAATTAGTTTCTCTACGGCGGCGATTTCAATTCCGCCCTATGAGGCGACTTTTCAATATGCAGATGATGTACTAAATATCTTCCTGCATTTGGGTAACTATTTGATGTTGCTAGATGATTCGCTGTATTACACCGCGTATCTCAGCTCATTAAAAATGGCGCTCATTTCAACCATTGGTTGTTTGATCATTGGTTATCCTATGGCCTATGCCATTGCCCGTGCGCCAGCAAGGTTGCAAACTGTGCTGTTGTTATTGGTGATGCTACCTTCTTGGACCTCGTTCTTAATCCGCGTTTATGCCTGGATGGGGATCTTAAGTAACACGGGGATTATCAATAACACATTGATGTGGTTAGGTGTCATTTCTGAGCCATTGCAAATCTTGAACACCAATATCGCGGTCTATATCGGGATTATCTATGCCTATTTGCCCTTTATGATCTTGCCGCTGTATGCGACCTTAGTGAAGTTAGATATGAGCTTGATTGAGGCTGCTTCGGATTTAGGATCAAGCCGGATTAACACTTTCTGGAAAATTACTTTTCCTTTATCCAAAAGTGGGGTGATTGCTGGATCGATGTTGGTATTTATTCCGGCAGTCGGCGAGTTTGTGATCCCTGAACTGCTCGGCGGTCCAGATTCGTTAATGATAGGTAAAGTGTTGTGGCAGGAATTCTTCAATAACCGTGATTGGCCTATGGCCTCATCACTGGCGATTGTGATGCTGGCACTACTGATTATTCCTATTACCTTATTCCATCGCTATCAAGCACGTAGTTTGGAGAAAGACCTATGAAAAAGCTGAGTTTTTCTTCTGTAATGCTGTGGTTTGGGTTGTTCTTTTTATACGCGCCTATGCTGATTCTAGTGATCTATTCTTTTAACGAATCCAAGCTTGTGACAGTGTGGGGCGGTTTTTCACCTAAGTGGTACGGCGAGCTATTTGCCGATCAGCAGATCCTCGATGCCGTATGGACCAGCCTAAGAATTGCGTTTTACAGCTCCACTATGGCGGTGATTATCGGCACTATGGCTGCCTTTGTGATGACGCGGTTTAAGCGTTCATGGGCCAAGCTCACTTTGTCAAATATGATCACAGCGCCCTTGGTTATGCCAGAGGTCATCACGGGTTTGTCATTACTGCTGCTATTTGTGCATTTGGCAGATCTTTTAGGTTGGCCGAAAGAGCGCGGCATGGTGACTGTATGGATTGCCCATTCGACCTTCTGTGCGGCCTATGTGGCTGTGGTGGTGTCTTCAAGATTGCGTGAGTTAGACATGTCAATCGAAGAGGCGGCAATGGATCTTGGTGCAACACCGCTTAAGACCTTCTTCCTGATCACTGTGCCTATGATTTCGCCGGCATTAGTGGCGGGGTGGTTGTTATCCTTTAGCCTGTCACTCGATGACTTAGTGATTGCAAGCTTTGCCTCAGGCCCCGGTGCGACGACCTTACCTATGGTGGTGTTCTCCTCGGTGCGCTTGGGGGTATCGCCTAAGATCAACGCCTTGGCAACACTTATCATTCTGTGCGTGTCGTTAATTGCCTTCCTGTCGTGGTATATGGCAAGACGCGCCGAAAAACGTGAACGAATGCCGCTTAACTAACGTGTACTAACATACACAAATAAGCGGGGATTCCAGTGCTGAGATTCAAGAGCAGAGTGAGCAAGCACTGAGTCGAAATCTCGAGTGAAAAAGGATGGCCTTAATACCAAAGGCCATCCTTCTCTCTTCCCGCCAAGTCTTCTTATCTGTACCTCTACACTCAATTTTCAAATCTGTTTAAGACATAAAGGACACAATGTTTGAAATATCAAACATTGTGTAAATTATTGTGCTTTTATGGCTAGTGTTTCCCGATTTGAAGGTGTAGGATGTGATAGTTGTTTAAAATAATGAACATAAAAATCAAGGGAACATCATGTCAGCCATACCTCACACTGGATCATATTATGCGGCATCGGCCAACGATAAGGTTGAGCGCGCGCGTTTACAGGAATCGATTGAAGCCGATGTTTGTGTGATTGGTGCGGGGTATACAGGCCTGTCTGCCGCACTGCATTTACTCGAATCGGGTTTTAGTGTGGTGGTGCTCGAAGCGGCGCGAATTGGTTGGGGAGCCTCGGGGCGTAATGGCGGACAAATCGTCAACAGCTATAGCCGTGACATTGATACCATTGAAAAAACCGTTGGCAAAGAACAAGCCAAGCTCTTTGGTCAAATGGCCTTCGAGGGCGGACGCATCATCCGTGAACGTATTGCTAAGTACAACATTGACTGCGATCTAAAAGATGGCGGCGTATTTGCGGCGATGAACGAAAAGCAGATGGGACATTTACGCCATCAAAAGCAGTTATGGGAAAGCCATGGTCATGTTGGCAAGCTTGAGATGCTCGATGCAAACGGCATTCGAACTGTGGTAAATACTGAGCGCTATGTCGGCGGTATGTTGGACAAGAGCGGCGGCCATATTCACCCGCTGAATTTAGCCTTGGGTGAAGCCCGTGCAGTAGAATCCCTCGGCGGCAAGATTTTTGAAGACTCAGCGGTGCTGCGGGTCGATGAAGGCGATAGTCCTGTCGTACACACCGCTAAGGGCAGTGTAAAAGCCAAGTTTGTGGTGGTGGCAGGTAACGCTTACCTCGGTAAACTTATGCCAGAATTACAAGCCAAGTCTATGCCTTGCGGTACCCAAGTGATCACCACAGAGCCTTTGGATGAAGAGCTGGCTGCAAGTCTGTTGCCCCAAGACTACTGCGTCGAAGATTGTAACTATCTGCTTGATTATTTTAGGCTGTCTGGTGACAAGCGCCTGATCTACGGCGGTGGTGTAGTGTATGGTGCCCGCGATCCTGCGGATATTGAATCCCTGATTATCCCGAATATGCTCAAAACCTTCCCACAGTTAAAAGGGGTTAAGGTTGATTATGCTTGGACGGGTAACTTTTTATTGACCTTATCGCGCCTACCACAGGTCGGCCGTATTGGTAAAAATATCTATTACTCACAGGGTTGTAGCGGCCATGGCGTTACTTATACCCATTTGGCAGGCAAGTTAATTGCCGAAATGCTCAATGGTCAAGCCACGCGTTTCGATGCTTTTGCGGCGCTGCCCCATTATCCCTTCCCCGGCGGACACGCCTTACGTGTGCCTTTTAGTGCGTTGGGAGCATGGTATTACAGTCTAAGAGACAAATTAGGTATTTAATTTATTTGAATTTTTTATACGAGGTAAGGCATTACCTCGCAGCGAGAGGAATTTCCAGTGTTGTTAAAAGACCCGAGTCTGCTGCGTCAGCAATGTTATATCAATGGTCAGTGGTGCGATGCGCAGTCAAAAGAAACTGTCGCTATCGCCAATCCGGCGACGGGCGCGGTGATCGCCAGTGTCCCTGTGATGGGGCAAGCCGAAACTCAAGCGGCGATTGCGGCAGCCGAAGCGGCATTGCCAGCATGGAGAGCACTTACCGCAAAAGAGCGTGGTGCCAAGCTGCGTCGCTGGTTTGAATTGCTCAATGAAAACAGTGATGACTTAGCGCTAATGATGACCACTGAGCAGGGCAAACCCCTTGCCGAAGCTAAGGGGGAAGTCACCTACGCCGCCTCCTTTATCGAATGGTTCGCCGAAGAAGCGAAACGCGTCTATGGCGATACGATTCCTGGGCATCAGGGCGATAAACGTATCATGGTGATCAAGCAGCCCGTGGGCGTGACTGCGGCCATTACCCCTTGGAACTTTCCTGCGGCGATGATCACCCGTAAAGCCGCGCCAGCACTGGCTGCCGGTTGTACTATGGTGGTGAAACCTGCGCCGCAAACACCTTTTACCGCATTAGCCTTAGCCGTGCTTGCCGAGCGCGCCGGGATCCCCGCTGGGGTATTCAGTGTGATCACCGGTGATGCTATCGGAATTGGTAATGAGATGTGTAGCAACCCAACTGTGCGTAAGTTGTCTTTCACTGGCTCGACCCAAGTGGGTATTAAGTTGATGGAGCAATGCGCGCCGACTCTGAAGAAATTATCTTTAGAATTAGGCGGTAATGCGCCATTTATCGTATTCGACGATGCCAATATCGATGCGGCGGTCGAAGGCGCCATGATCGCTAAGTATCGCAATGCGGGGCAAACCTGTGTCTGCGCTAACCGCATCTATGTCCAAGCGGGTGTGTATGATGAATTTGCTCGCAAGCTCAGCATTGCCGTGGGCAAATTAAAGGTGGGCGAGGGGATTACTGAAGGCGTCACTACGGGACCGCTTATCAATCGCGCGGCGGTAGAAAAAGTCCAGAGCCACCTTGAGGATGCGCTCAGTAAAGGGGCGACAGTAGTCGCGGGCGGTAAGCCCCATAGCTTAGGCGGCAACTTCTTCGAGCCCACGGTACTGACGCATGTCGATAGCAGTATGCGCGTGGCCCGTGAAGAAACCTTTGGCCCACTGGCGCCGCTGTTTAAGTTTACCGATGTGGACGATGTGATTAAGCAAGCCAATGATACCGAGTTTGGGTTAGCGGCTTATTTTTATGGCCGTGATATCTCCTTAGTGTGGAAAGTGGCCGAGGCATTGGAATACGGCATGGTAGGCGTCAACACTGGGTTGATCTCCACCGAAGTCGCGCCGTTTGGCGGAATGAAATCCTCAGGGCTCGGCCGAGAAGGCTCTAAGTTCGGTATCGAAGAATATTTAGAAATCAAATATATCTGTATGTCTGTTTAAGTGACTGACGCTTGACAGGCAATGCGACTTCAGCAAGTTGGGAATGCAAGTAAGGAACACAAAATGAGCACAACTAATGATTCATTAATGGCACGTCGCCAAGCCGCTGTAGCTGGTGGAGTGGGTCAAATTCACCCAATTTTTACTGCCCGCGCTGAAAACGCGAGTGTGTGGGATGTTGAAGGTCGAGAGTTTATCGACTTTGCGGGTGGTATTGCTGTGCTCAACACTGGGCATTTACATCCTAAGGTTAAGGCGGCTGTTGCGGCGCAGCTTGAGGACTTCTCCCACACCTGTTTTATGGTGCTGGGTTATGAAAGCTATATTCAAGTCTGTGAAAAACTGAATCAGTTAGTGCCGGGGGATTTTGCCAAGAAGACGGCCTTATTCACCAGCGGCTCAGAAGCGGTTGAAAATGCAGTTAAAGTTGCTCGAGCATATACTAAGCGGGCGGGCGTGATTGCCTTTACCTCGGGTTATCATGGTCGCACTATGGCGGCACTGGCATTAACGGGAAAGGTCGCGCCTTACAGTAAAGGCATGGGGTTAATGTCGGCGAATGTGTTCCGCGCTGAGTTTCCCTGTGCGCTACACGGCGTGTCCGATGATGATGCGATGGCCTCTATCGAACGTATCTTTAAAAATGATGCCGAGCCGAGTGATATTGCCGCAATTATTCTCGAACCAGTGCAGGGCGAAGGCGGGTTTTATGCCGCTTCGCCAGCCTTTATGCAGCGTTTACGCGCGCTTTGCGACCGTGAAGGTATTATGTTGATCGCCGATGAAGTGCAAACGGGGGCGGGTCGCACGGGGACCTTCTTCGCGATGGAGCAAATGGGCGTGAGCGCTGATATCACCACCTTTGCGAAATCCATTGCTGGTGGCTTCCCACTCTCAGGTATTACGGGTAAAGCTGAAGTCATGGATGCCATTGGCCCCGGGGGCCTTGGCGGCACCTACGGCGGTAACCCGCTGGCCTGTGCGGCGGCGCTTGCCGTACTTGAGGTGTTTGAAGAGGAAAAGCTGCTTGAGCGTGCCAATGCGATTGGCGAGCGGATTAAGTCGGCGTTAAATACCATGCAAGTCGAACATCCACAAATTGCCGATGTGCGCGGCTTAGGGGCGATGATCGCCATTGAATTGATGGAGGATGGTAAACCAGCACCTCAGTATTGCGCGCAAATCTTAGCAGAGGCGAGAAACCGAGGACTGATTCTTCTCTCCTGCGGCACCTACGGTAACGTGCTGCGGATTTTGGTGCCATTGACAGTGCCAGATGAGCAGCTCGGAGCGGGGCTTGGCATTTTAAAGGCCAGTTTCGATGCCGTGTTAAAAGGTTAACAGAGATAAAAAATCCCGCTTTGGCGTAATGCCGTTCACTTAAGAGTGAACGGCATTTTTCTTTGGTCTAACCGGAAACTTGTTTTTGCTCATTTTAAGAACTCGTGGATATGCCCTTTCCCGTTTACCATCCAGCTTAAATTGCCGTGCATTTCGTTCTATATCCAATACGTCTG